>JAHDFR010000020.1:0-3791 GCA_020628065.1 Acidimicrobiales bacterium | reverse complement strand
AGAGACAGGGGACTCCATCGGGGCGGACGTCGGGGTTGTATCCAATTGTGGTGCGATGCAAAAGACGCTCGTGCCCCTCGTAGCCACCGGTCGCTTTGTGCAGAACCACCCGGTTGTCCCACATGACCAACATGTCGGGCTGCCAACGGTGGCGGTACTGAAACTCCGCCCGCCCCTGCCAGTGGTACAGCTCATGAAGAAGAGCGGCGGCCTGGTCCTCCCCCATGCCTTCGATGCCAACGATATAGCCGAAGGTTGAGTACAGGGTCTCAGCACCGGTTTCCGGGTGGATGCGGATCAGCGGATGGGTTTGGGTCTCGTAGGCGGACTCGTCGGGCAGGATCTTCATGGCCCGGTCATCGGAGTCGCTCTCGCCGTATGAACCGTCGGGGGCGTAGGGCAGCCGGGCCGAGTGGATGGCCACTGCCCCGTCGATCCGGGACCTGAGGTCAGCGGGCATGGCGGCCAGGGCGGCCTGCTGATCGGCGTACAGCGTGTCGCCGCCGGACGGCGGAATGATCTTGCCGTACAGGCAGGTGCCGTCGGGCGGGAACCGTTGGAACGTCCAGTCGGCGTGCCAGTTGTCGGCGAACAGTGAACTGGTCTCGTCGGCTCGACGGTGGATGGCGGCGATGTTGGGATGACCTTCGATCGAAGCGAAGTAGGTGTCGTCACCGAACGGACCGAAGTAGAGGGTGAACCGTTCGAGATCCCCGTCGGTCATCTGTTGGTTAGGGAAAGCGAGCACCTTGTGTTCCAGCCAGGCGGTGCGAATGGCCCGGACCGTGTCAGCGGTGAGATTGGTTGTGAGATCAACGCCGGTCACCGTGGCGCCACAGGGAGCGTTAGCCGGTTCGACTCGTAGTGTTTCTGTCTGCGCCACCGTCGGCCTCCTCGTCGTGACTCCGGGTAGGTTCTGCCCCAGACCCATTGTGACCAGATCTCCCCGCCGGAACCAGATCAGAAAGTAGAAGGCCTGCTTACCATTTAGCTAGGTTCAATATGTATGAAGCCATCACTTGGTCTGCTCAGCGGCGTTGTCGCTCTTTGCTTTCTGTCCGGTGTGACCGGCGGGTGGGTTGCGCTGGCGCTGTATGAGCCGGAGGTCCTGGTCACTGAGAGAGTGGTGGAGGTCTTGCCCCCTCCGCCGGACCTTGATCCGCATCCTGATGATCTGGCAGATTTGACTCGACTCTATGCGGAGTTGGCCGGGGTCGAGGCCAAGTGGACTGGCGACCTCGTCCACGAACTCGCCGGTGTTGCCTGCAACAATCCTTACACTTTGGCGACTGACATTGAATCGTTGTCAGAAGATCCAGCTATAACCGTGTCAGCATCGATACTGGAGAACTTTGTTGAGTCCGAGGTTCTTCCCCGGTGCCGGACAGGATGAACTCTCGAAAACCAAGTCACGGGCAATATCGCAAGTGAACCCACCGCCGGAAGAGCTCGGGTGATTGCCACTTACCGAGCTCGCCTCGGCTGGTACTTCGCCTGCGCGGTCATCTGCTCGATGATCGGATCGCTTCTGACCTGGATTCCGTCCAGCTCGTGGGTCGACGCGAATCCGCTGACGGCCGGCCCGATAGCGGCCCTCAGCCTGCTGCCGGCTCTCGTCATTGTGGCCCGGTGCGAGATCAGAGGAGGGTGGCTGGCTGTACCGACGGCGATATCAGGTTTGCCGATGTTCGTTCTCTGGTGGTTGTTCGCCACGTCCGACTCGTCGACGGCCTCGTTCGTCTTCTTTTGGGGTTGGATAGCCGGTATCCCGGCAGCCCTGCTCATCACGGCTGTCTGCAGTTGCCTGCGGGCCGCCCGGCGCAACTAAGAAATCCAGAGCAGCGTCGGCCAGGGCGGACAGCCCGGCCACTGTCGCCGCTACGTTGCCCTCAACCTCAAGAGCGTGGTCGGCACCGGGCAACACGAGCACCTCGGCGTCCACCCCAGCAGCGACTTCATTGGTGCCGTCGGCGTCGTGGAACGGGTCTACTTCGCCGCAAACGATGAGAGATCTCCAATTGGCGTTGACAGCGGCAGCCCGGATTCCGGCAACTCAACGCCTGCTGCACCTGCCGCCGCGCCGACTCAGCGACGGCGTCCCAGTCTTTGGCCTCCAGCGTCTCGACCGGGTACTCGATCACCGTCGTCTCATAGCCTGCTTGTTCGGCCGCCAGGATCGGCAGCCGGAGGGCGGGGCCTTGAGCGCTGTATCCCCGCCCGGGAAGCACGATGGCTAAGCCGTTCATGTCAGCTCTCCTCCGGATGGTGGTTTGCCTGGCAGGTGTAGGCGGCTGGTCACCGGTTTATGCTGCGCCGAACTTTGCCCGAAACGCAAGTGATTTAGGCGGTTCGATGTCGCTGCCCACAAAATCTGAACAACTCCAGGAATAAGGTACTACCAACCTGTGTTGTTAAGTGAACCTAACAACAATCCAAACCTCTTGGAGACTCTTTTCAATGTCATTCCTCACCGCAAACCGCGAACTCAAAGACAATCCACAATCCAGCTCAGTCGATTCGGTCGACCAACGACCCCGCTTCGGCATCGGCCACGTAAACCTTCCCGTCAGCAACGCATCCCGCTCGGCTGACTTCTATACCAAGGCAGGCATGCGCCTGGTGGTGAACATGGGTCGGGCCGCCATCGTTGAACTTCGAGGCGGAACCCACATCATCGTCAGCGAAAGCGGCGGCGCAGGCCAAGGCTCACTCGACCTCATCGTCGACGACATCGACGAAACCCATGCCGTGCTAACCGAACTCGGCGCCAACCCAACCAACATCCGCCGAGGCCACCCACACGACAGCTTCAGTGCCACCGACCCCGATGGCAACCACCTGTCGGTGCACTCCAACCACGCCATGGGGCCGGTCTAGCCCGACCCCTCACAAACCCATCCAATAAGACCAGCCAACACAGCGACACAGACGTAGGGAGCATCATGTACGCAGAAGTCCAAACAATTGAACGCCTCAGCCCCAGCATGATCCGGGTCGTGCTGGGAGAGGGAACCCTCGACCAGTTCGAAACCACGTCGGCCACTGACGCCTACATCAACGCCCAGTTCCCGCCCGAAGGGTCACCGGTCTCGGTCCCCTTCGAGCGGACCGAACTGGACGGCCTACCGGCCGAGCTTCGACCCCGACCCCGGCGGTTCACCATCCGCAACTGGGACTCGAACAAGCGCCAACTGGCCATTGACTTTGTAGCCCACGGAGACGACGGCTACGCCGGAACGTGGGCTCAGCGAGCGCGGCCCGGAGACCGCCTGCAGTTCTCGGGCCCGGGCGGTTCCTACCGACCGTCACCTGATGTCGATTGGCATCTCCTGGCCGGAGACGAAAGCGCCCTAGGGGCGATAGGTGCCTCGCTGGAAAGCCTTCCAGCCGGCCGGCAGGCCCTGGTGTTCGCCGTGGTCGACGGGCCGGAGCACGAGATCGACTTACCAACCGAAGCCGACGCCACCGTCGTCTGGCTGCATCGTCGAACAGCGGCCGACCCCGAGACGCTACTCCACGACGCCGTGTCAGCCACCCGTTTCCCCGACGGCACCTTCGATGTATTCCTCCACGGAGAAGCCGGAGAGGTTCGATCGACCCGACGCCACCTGGTGGCTGACCGTGGGGTCGATCCGTCGAACGCATCCATTTCGCCCTACTGGCGACGAGATCACACCGACGAGGCCTGGCGCCAATCCAAGCGCCAGTGGCTGGCCGCACAGGCCAGAGACGTCTAGCCCTAAACCGGGTCGGGTCGGGTCGTGGCGCCGGAGTGCCACGGCCCGGCCCCG
>JAHDFR010000405.1 GCA_020628065.1 Acidimicrobiales bacterium | reverse complement strand
AACCCGATGAGACCTCAGCGGTCGGGGAGTACGTCTCCAAGGTCGGCTACGAGCTGGCCGTTGCCGATTCCAAGCTCGGCCGGACAGAGGGTCAACGCCATCCGTTCGCTATCGCTCGGGATGCCTGCGATACGGGCGATACCGCCGATGTTGAGCTGTACCGGGAATGGATCAAAACCTCCAAAGGTCGCCGGGCGATCACCTGGTCTCAAGGACTGCGGGACCGTCTGCTAGGCACCGTTGAACGCACAGACGAGGAACTGGCCGCTGAGGTGGCCGATGGCCAGGACGTGGCCGAGATCGAGGGTTCGTTGTGGAGCCAGATCATGGCGCGCCGTGACGGGGCCAAGGCCCAGCTGTTGATGGCGTTGGAGGTGGCCACCGTAGGCGTGGCCGCTGATCTTCTTGAAGGACTCGGCCTTGATGTTGAGGTCGATCGGTCTGGCGAGCTGCCACGGCTCCACCTGAGACCGGACAAGCAAACCCACCACGAAAGGAAACAGACATGAGTTTGCGCACGAAACCAATTGACGGGTCACGGTTGAAGTTCCGCTACGGCGGCTGCACCGAACACCACGAATGGAACAACGGTATTCGAGCCGAGTTCCAGACCATCGAAGAGACCACCAAGTTGCCGGTATGGAAGGTGACCGCCTCGGTCGTATTCGCTGACGCCGAACAGATCGGCGCCGTCGTCATCACAGTCCCATCCAGGGACAACCCGGCCGAAACAGCCGTGCTAGATGAGGCAATCGAGTTCGGCGGGCTCACTGAGGAGACCTGGGTGAACAACGGCAACAGCGGCCAACGCTGGGCCGCTTCCTCGATCAACACCAAACCGTCGGCTAGGGCCACCACTTCGGCCTCGAAGGGTGGCACCGATGGCTGAGACCGAGCCGCTGCTGTACGGGGTGGCCGAAGCCGCCGAGATGCTCGGCATCGGGCGAACCAACGCCTACTACCTGATCACTGATGGGAAGATCCGGTCGGTCAAGATCGGTGCCCGCCGTCTGGTGCCTCGGGAAGCGTTGGAAGAGTTCGTAGCCGGGCTTGCTGACGCGTCGTGATCCAGCGGCGGGAAACGAAGCGGGGCGAGACCCGATGGGACGTGCGCCTATACCGGCCGGACGGTCGCCAGTATTCCAAGACGTTCCGCACACGCAAGGAAGCCGAGCAGTACCAGGCAACCGAGCGAGCGGACCGGGCACGGGGAACCTGGATCGACCCGACAGCCGGACGGATCACGTTCGCTGAATGGGCCGAAGAGTGGTTCGCCACCAACCGGTCGGCTTGGCGACCTCGCACCGCTTCGGCCCACCGCCTGGCCCTCGACCGCCACTGGCTC
>JAHDFR010000404.1 GCA_020628065.1 Acidimicrobiales bacterium | reverse complement strand
CGTCCGCGGCAGCTTCGAACGCCGAGGCCTCCTACGAAGAGATCAAGGCGCTGGTGGCCCAGTCCCAGACGCGCTCCGCGGTGTACGACATCATCACCAACCCGACGACCGTCGTCGTCTCGGCCTGAGGGCCGCAACGAGAACCGGAGCGAGTCCCATGAGCACCTCGATCACCACCGTCGTCATCGGCGCCGGCCAGGCCGGATTGGCCATGAGCCGCTGCCTGACCGACCGGTCGATCGACCATGTCGTCCTCGAGCGTGGCAGTGTGGCCAACTCGTGGAGGACAGAGCGCTGGGACTCGCTCCGGCTGCTCACCCCCAACTGGATGACCAGACTTCCCGGTCATCGGTACGGCGGCACGGACCCTGACGGCTACATGACCGCAGGTGAGACCGCCGACTTTCTCACTGGTTACGGGACCTCGTTTGATGCCCCCGTTCTGACCGAAGCCGCCGTCGACTCGGTCACCCCTCGAGGCGATGGGCGGATAGCCGTCGCTTCGACGGTTGGCCACTTCACCGCCCGTTCGGTGGTGCTGGCCACCGGTGCGTGCTCCAAGCCCCGCATCCCGGCCATGGCCAACCTGTTGCCGGGCAACGTTCAGCAGCTTCCGGCCATCGGCTACCGGAATCCCGGCCAGATTGGACCGGGCCGCATCCTGGTGGTCGGTGCCTCAGCCAGCGGAGCTCAGATCGCCGATGAGCTGGCCGCCGCCGGCCGCGACGTCACCCTGGCCTGCGGTCACCATGTTCGCTTGCCTCGCACCTATCGGGGCCGGGACATTCACTGGTGGATGGATCGCATTGGCGTGCTGGACGAACGCTACGACGAAGTTGAGGACATTGTGAAAGCCCGACGGACCCCGTCGCTTCAGTTGGTCGGTTCTCCCGAGAAGCGAACCATCGACCTCGGGGCACTGATGAGCCGTGGTGTTCAACCGGTCGGCCGCTTGGCCGCGGTCACCGATTCCCGGGTTCAGTTTTCGGGATCGCTGGCCAACGCCATCACCTCAGCCGACCTGAAGCTGGGGCGTCTCCTGGACCGTATAGACCACCACGTGTCCGCCAACGGGATGGAGTCAATCGTTGGTGAGGCGGACCGGCCTGGGCCAACCCCTCAGCCTGATGCCGCCCTCGATCTTTCGCTGGCCGATCTGGGCGCCGTGATCTGGGCCACCGGTTTCGCCCCCAACCATCCGTACCTCCCAACCGAGCTGGTGGATAGAAAAGGCGCTGTCATCCACGACGGTGGGGTCATGCCCACCCCCGGCATGTACCTGTTGGGCATGCCGTTTCTCCGACGACGCAAGTCGGCGTTCATCGATGGGGTGGGCGCCGACGCCGTCGAGCTC
>JAHDFR010000403.1 GCA_020628065.1 Acidimicrobiales bacterium | reverse complement strand
AGCGCCGACGAAATCGCCGTCACCGTCACCATCAACGTGAAGTAGCGGAAGAAGAACAGTTGCATCGGTGCGTACAGCAAGGTGCGAATCCGCTCACCTTCTAGACGAACAGCTACGCCGGTCATTACAAGCTGCACCAAAATTGTCAGACCAACCGCCCACACCAGAGGCCCAACCTGACCGGTGATGACCGCCAGCAGGGCGAAGATGTCGGTGAGCGGAGTAAGGGGAAGAAGAATGAGGTCAAGCAGGGTGAGCGCCAGCACTTTGCGCCGGTACCCGTTGCCGTTCTCCGAGGCCGGTGTGGCCGCACGGTGCTTCCACATCACCTGAAAGACCCCGTAGGTCCAACGGATGCGCTGCTTCCAGAACGTCCGGACATCGATGGGTGCTTCCGTCCAGGCCAAGGCTCCAGGCACGTAGGCCAGTTGCCATCCAGCCGAGCCGAGAGCGACCGTCAGGTCCGTGTCCTCAGCCATGGTGGCCTCGGGGACGCCACCGACCTCTTCAAGCGCCGATTTCCGGAACGCCGCCACCGCACCGGGCATGCAGGAGATGGCGTTGATGCCTTCCTGAGCCTGCCGCAACAGGGTGCAGCCCACGATGTACTCGACGTTTTGCACCTGGGTCAGCAGGTTGGTCGACCGGTTGCCGACTTTGGGGTAGCCGGCCACCGCTCCCACTTCGGGGGCGGCGAACGGTTTGATCAGGTCGGACACTGTTGTCGATTCAAAAACGGTGTCGCCATCCACCAGTACACAGAAGTCGTGGGTGGCGGCCCGTATCCCGGCGTTGAGAGCTGACGCTTTGCCGCCGTTCACCTTCGACAGAACACGAACATCGCGAACGCCTCGGGCCCGCGCCACCGTCTCGTCTGACGAGCCGTCGTCGACCACCATGATTTCCAATGGCCCCGCATAGTCTTGCCGCAGAAACGAGTCGAGAGCATCGACGATGCCGACCTCCTCGTTGTAGGCCGGAACGATCACCGTCACGCCGGGAGCGAAGGTGTCGGAAGACGAGTCAGGCTGCAGGTCGGACGGCGAGTCCGTCGCTGAGCGACGACGGCGAGCCTGCCACCAGGCGACAGCCACCAGCCCCACTGACCGAACGACAAACAACGGTGCCACCACCCAGGTCAACATCCGCAGCCAATCACGCAGCGTGCCGAACAGCCCGGCGCTTCGAGCGACGATGAAATCAATCACCCGGTCAACGCCGCTCACCGGCGCAGTGGCGGCAACCCCGCCGTATTCGGAGGCGGTAACGAACTCATACCCGGCGTCTCGCAACTCGGGAATCAACAGGTCAATGGCTTCAGCCGTTTGCAGAGGCCGGGGGCCGGCGCCGTCGT
>JAHDFR010000019.1 GCA_020628065.1 Acidimicrobiales bacterium | reverse complement strand
CCGAGCCGCAACCAGAACCCGAGCCCGAGCCGCAACCAGAACCCGAGCCCGAGCCGCAACCAGAACCCGAGCCCGAGCCAGAACCAGAGCCAGAACCCGAGCCGCAACCAGAACCCGAACCGGAGCCTGAGCCCGAGCCCGTTCGCCAGACGGCGCCGTTCATGACCCTCAACTCCCGTTGGAAGTACGCCTACGCCACCGAGGCGGGTGCACCCCTGAACTGGAAGACCGGGCTACCTGGACTGGAGTTTCGCTCGCAGTTCGGGTACGGCGAGGGCGACGAGATGACCGTTCTCGAACCCGACATGGATGCCTACTACTTCACCAAGAAGTTCGACATCAATGTGCCGTCCTTCTATCCCACGCTCGAGCTGTCACTGCTGGCCGATGACGGCGCCGTCGTCTACCTGAACGGCGAGGAGGTCTATCGCCATCAGATGCCTGACGGAGTCATTACCTCGAAGAGCAGGCCAACCGTGTGGGCCAGCGGCGATGCCGAGCGGATTCCCGTCGAAGTGACGATCTCAGGTGAACATCTTGTCGCCGGAGTAAACGTGGTAGCAGTCGAAGTGCACAACTTTTCAACTGCCAGCCGTGACCTGAGCTTTGCCATGGCGTTGGTGCCCAGCTAGCACGGCGCCGAGGTTTTAGCTTGAGAGGTAGGAGCGCTTGGCCACCTCTTCAAGCATGACCTCGGTGGCTCCCCCACCGATAGGCAGAATGCGGGCGTCTCGGTACATGCGCTCGATGGCTGACTCTCGCATGTAGCCGAGGCCACCGTGGAACTGTACGCAGTCGTACATGACCTGGTTGATGACCTCACAACCGAAGGCTTTCACCCCTGACATCTCCTTGACGTTGTCCACGCCCTGATCACCCAACCAGGCAGCGTGGTACATCGAGGCCCGCACCGCATCAATCTTGGCTTGATTCATAGCCATACGCTGCCGGATAGCGCCCAGATCGTACAGAGTTGCTCCGAAGGCCGACCGATTCTGCGTGTACTCGTTGGTGGCGTCGATGGCCACTTGGGCGGCTCCAACACCCATGCCGACCAGAACCATTCGCTCGTTCTGGAAGTTACGCATGGTCTCATAGAACCCTCGATGAACGGTGCCGAGCACCTGCTCATCGGATACCCACACATCGTCGAGGAGCAGCTCAGCGGTATCGGAACATCTCCAACCGTGCTTGTCCAGCTTCTTGGTTACCGAAAAGCCCTCAGTCCCGGCCGGCACGAGGAACATGGTGATGCCGTACTTGTTCTCGGGGTCGGTCTTGGCGGCGACAATCGTCATGTCGCCGTAGACCGCGTTGGTGATAAAGGTCTTCGAACCGTTGATTCTCCAGCCGTCACCGTCTTTAACCGCCGAGGTTCGTATTCCGGCCACGTCGGATCCGGCGTCAGGTTCGGAGACACCGATGGACAGGATCGTCTCACCGCTGAGCACCGGCGGCAGATACTTTTCCAGCTGTTCCGGACTTCCGGAGTTGATCAAGTGTGGCCCCGCCATGTCGGTGTGGACCAACACGGTCACATCAAACCCGGCAAAGGTGGACGATCCAAGAGCCTCCGAGAACGCCGCCGAAGCCAGCATCCCGAGACCAAGCCCACCGAGCTCGGTTGGTACGCGAAGCCCCAACATTCCCAGACCACCCATCTGTTGGAGCACCTGGCGAGGAACCTTGCCTTCGTCCTCCCACTCCTCGCCGTTGGGCTTGACCTCGTTGGCTACGAACTCAACGGTTTGATCGTAGATGGCCTGGAGCTCGTCGGTCATATAGGCGTTCATATTGGCCCGCCCGGGGGCCGGCGTCGATGTGCTCACTATTGAACCTCGTAACCTTTAGTCGTCGATATTGGAAGGATGGGGAATTCGAGTTCGGGAGTCGGCGCAGGCACACTGCTACTCGGGGTCGGCCTCGGCCTCAGCGAATCGAACGAGAAGCTGGCCGGTTTCCACCTGGTCACCAACCCTGACCGGAAGTTCGGCGATCGTGCCGGAGCCGGGTGCAGCCAGGGAGTGAAGCATCTTCATGGCCTCGATCACGACGACCACCTGTCCGCCCTCGACGTAGTCACCGACCGATACCGGCAGTTCTGCCACCACAGCAGGAAACGGCGCTATCACCGAGGAGGCATCGGCCTCTGCCAACCGGCCGGTGCCAGACCACATTTCGGACCGACTGACCAGCCGGTAGGAGTGGTTGGAACCGCCAGCATTGATAGCCGTACCGGTGGTGGACACAACGGCTTCGGCGCCGTGTGGGCCATCCAGCCGGGCGGCGGCTACCTCGACCGTCTCCCCACCATGATGGCGTAAGAAGAGTTGTTGGCTGTTCTCAGCCGGCGTCATGCGAAACCCGAAGGATCGACTCCAAACACCGGACGCGGATCGCGCCCGCCGATAGTCCAACCAGGAGGCGGCGGCCAGTTCAGCCGCTTCATCAACCGAGACAGGCGGCTCGGGAGGAGGATGTTCGTCGAGGAATCGAGTAGTGATTCGACCTTCTTTGAGCTCTGGCCGGTCGACCAGCCAACTATGCAGCCCGGTGTTGGTGGCCACTCCCCCGATGATGAGTTGACCCAAAGCCAGCCGGAGCGACTCAAGGGCGGAGACTCGATCAGAAGAGCCCACAATCAACTTGGCGATCATCGAGTCGTAATGTGGGCTTATGACCGAGCCTTCCTCGACAGCCGAGTCCCATCGCACACCATCGGGAACCCGCAGGTGCGTCACCGTTCCGGTCTGTGGCGCAAACCCGTTGGCCGGATCTTCAGCCGCAATCCTGGCCTCGAAGGCATGGCCCACCGGCTCCAACCCGGCCATTGAGGCCGGCAGAGACTCACCGGCAGCACTTCGCAGCTGAAGCTCAACCAGATCCAGGCCGGTTACGTACTCGGTTACCGGATGCTCGACCTGAAGTCGGGTGTTCATTTCGAGAAAGAAGAAGTCGCCGGTGTTGTCGTCGACAATGAACTCGACCGTTCCAGCGGAGTCATAACCAATGGCGGCGCCGAGATGCCGGGCACGATCCCGAAGCCCTCTTCTCGTCTCCGGCGCCAGGTTGGGAGCGGGCGCTTCCTCAATGACTTTCTGGTATCGCCGCTGGACCGAGCATTCTCGAGTCCCGAGGTCAACAACGGTGCCATGCTGATCACCGATGAGTTGAACCTCGACATGACGGGGACGAGTGATATAGCGCTCAACTATGACGTCGCTGTTGCCGAATGATCGTTGCGCTTCGGTTCGGGCCTCATGCAATGCGGCATCAAACTGGTCGGCCTGGTGGGCGATCCGGATACCCCGCCCGCCGCCACCGGCGGCCGCTTTGATCAAGATTGGATATCCGATGTCGGCTGCGGCCGAAGCCAAGTCGGCATCAGCCTGGGAGCTGTCGAATCCAGGGATCACCGGGACGCCGTGCTCCATGGCCAGTCGGCGGGCATCGGTCTTCAGTCCCATGACATCAATGGCTTCGGGTTTCGGACCAACCCAGATCAAGCCGGCGTCGATGACAGCCCGGGCGAACGCGCCGTTCTCCGACAAGAACCCGTAGCCGGGGTGAACCGCTGTCGCTTCGGTGGCCCTGGCCGCACCCAGAATGGCCTCAATCGAAAGGTAGGAGTCGGATAAGTCGGCCGGACCGATTCGATTCGCTTCGGCCGCCTCCGATACAAACGGGGCCCCGGCGTCCGGATCGGCGTACACCGCAACGGTCGCAATACCCAGACGCTTGGCGGTTCGGATGACCCGCCTGGCGATCTCGCCCCGATTCGCCACCAAGAGCTTCATTGACTTCAACGGGTCATCGCCTGAGGGCGGCAGTGACCGACCTGGCATCAGGGCCTGACCGTCGGGCCCGGCGATAGTTGGGACATCGGTTGCCATTAGGCGTTCACATCCGGTAGACGAGACCGGGGCCGGCCGCCGGCTCGTCCTGCCGAGCGGCCAGGGCAAGCGACAGGCCTAGGACGTCGCGAGTCTGTATCGGGTCGATCAATCCGTCGTCCCACAAACGGGAGGTGGCGTGGTAAGGATCGGACTGGGTTTCGTACTGATGTCGGATCTCCGCTCTGATGGCGGCGATCTCCTCCTCTGTCGTGTCATCGCCCTTGAGGCCACCCAAGCGGATGTCGGTCAGAACCGTTTCCGCTGTGGCTGCAGCCATCGTGGCGATGCGGGAGTTGGGCCAGGCGTACAGGAAGCGAGGATTGAAGCCCCGTCCGCACATGCCGTAGTTTCCGGCGCCGTACGACCCGCCGATGAGGACTGTGTACTTCGGCACGGTGGCGTTGGCCACGGCGGCCACCATCTTGGCCCCGTGTTTGGCGATGCCGGCCGCCTCGGAGTCGGATCCAACCATGTACCCCGACGTGTTCTGAAGGAAGATCAGGGGTATTCGACGCTGCTCACACAACTCGATGAAGTGGGTGGCCTTCAGGGCCGAGTCGGAGAAGATGATGCCGTTGTTGGCGATGATCCCGGTCAGGTGACCCCAGATCCGGGCAAACCCGCACACGATGGACGAACCCCACTCCGGCTTGAACGACCGGAACCGGGACCCATCCACCAGTCGAGCGACTATCTCGACCGCATCAAACGGGACTCGGTCGTCGGCCGACACGATGCCGTAGAGTTCTTCGGGCTTGTAGAGCGGAGGCTCAGGCTCGTCCCAGTCAGCCCAGGGCTGACGGTCGGTGATCTTGCGCTGATTGGTGGCCAGGCAGATATCCCGAAGCAGGCCGTAGGCCTCCTCCTCGCTTCCGACCCGATAGTCACTAACACCCGACGTGGTGGTATGCACCTCAGCGCCGCCAAGCTCATCGGGGCTGATAATTTCCCCTAAGGCGGCTTTGACAATCGGAGGGCCTCCGAGGAAAATTCGCCCGATCCCTTCGACCATGATCACTTCGTCGCTTAAGGCGGGAACGTAGGCTCCCCCGGCGGTACAGCCGCCGAGGACAACCGACAGCTGCGGAAGGCCCTGGGCCGACAACCGGGCTTGGCGATAGAACGACCCACCGAAGTGGTCTTTGTCGGGGAAGATCTCGTCCTGCAATGGCAAGAACGCCCCGCCGGAATCCACCAAATAGATAACGCCCAAGCCGTTTTCAGCGGCGATGTCCTGGGCCCGAACGTGTTTTTTGATGGCCATAGGAACCAACGACCCGCCCTTCACCGTGGCGTCGTTGGCGATGAACACGTACGGTACCCCGTGGACAAGACCTATACCGGTGACAATCCCAGCGCCAGGGACGGTGTTGTCGTACTGTCCCCAGCCGCTCAGCGTCGAAAACTCGACGAAGGGACTGTCGACGTCGATGACCATGTCGATCCGCTTGCGGACCATGACCTTGCCCCGGCCCAGATGCCGCTCAATGCTTCGCTCACGACCCGGCCCGCCATCAATGGCCCACTGCATGCGTTCATTCAACGTCGAGACAAGATCGCGATACGCCTTGTCGTTGCTTAGGAACGTCTCGGAACCGACGTCTATGACTGATCGAATAGGTTGCATTCCAGGCGTTTCAGGAGGCGGTCAGGATGGCGGGCGCACAGCGACTTCAAGCCCTAAAACTAACAACTGCCAACAGCGGAATGCGAGATCAACGGGCAATCACCGATCGTCTCAGCGACGTCCGGTCGGTTTGTCATGTAGCTTCAACCAGCGATTGAAGCTCCCGCTCAATGGCAGCCGAGAGTTCATTGACATCGGGCACCAGATCCCGGTCGGCCACAACGCTCACATCGACACTGGCATCGCGGGAAAGAATACAAACGGCCAAGCCGCAGCCGTCAACCAACGAAGGCAGGGCCCAACGGTGATCGACGTTGGCCCCGAGAATGCTCAGCGGAGATGTTGAGCCCGGAACGCTGACCACCACCACATTAAACGGTGGGTGGAATCGGGAGGCCGCACTTGTGCGGGCCACCAGCCGCGAAGCCATAGCTGCGACTGACGGCGAGGCTTGGTAAAGCTTGCGAATAGTGTCCACCGAGTGGGCATCCATCTGCTCGGCCAAATCAGCCATGGCCTCGTGGACCTCGTGCACCCGGCGGACAGGGTCTTCGACGTCTGTCTGAAGACTTACCAACGCCGTCCCGAGAGGCTGGTCGACCGCGTCAACCAGAATTGGGGCCAGCGCAACAACCGACTCATCGGGCAACTCGCCCCGTTCTTCAAGCCAGCGACGAAGACCGCCGCCGACTGTCGCCAGAAGTACATCGTTGAAGCGAACAGATAATCGCCGTCGAACCTGGCGAATGTCCTCTACCGCCAGGGTTCCAACCGAGACACGGCGGTTGGGACCGAGGGTGCGGTTGAATGACAACCGAGGAACAACCTGTTCACCGCTCTCAACCTCGACGTCTCCACTGGGGCTGGCCCACTGGGCAGCCAAGGTCGGCAGAATTTGCGAGCCGACTACAGGAATGTTCCTGGCCAGCGAGACCCCGAGACGGCCCCAGTTGTATGGAGAAGCGGCCTGCGACACTGCGGCTCTTCGAAGAAGTTCGCCGTCGGACAAACCGCTTGATGTTGGTGCGCCCGGAGTAGGTACCGATACGGATTCGATCACGGCCGTTTCGTCAATGTCGCCGGTCGAACCATTGAGTGGCGATACCGGAGTCAGCGGATCAACCAGATCCAAACCGGTAACACCGTCAACCAGCGCGTGATGCACTTTGGCGAAGAGCCCACTTCGACCGTCGGGACGATCAATCAGGTACAGCTCCCACAGCGGGCGGTTCCGGTTGATCGGTCGTTCATGAAGGCGGGCCAATAGCGCCAGCTCCTTGATGGCGACATCTCCGCGGCCGGAGGCCGGCACACCGATGTGGCGAACGTGATAGCCCAAGTCGAAGTTCGGATCAGGCTCCCACCACGGCCGGTCGAGCCTCAGTGGCACCTCCCGAATTCGATATGTCAACTCGGGCACTTGAGCCAGACGCTGAGCGAGACCGGCCAACAGCGACTCGAATCCGAAGTTCTCGGTGTTCGTGCCGTCCACCACCGCGTACACAGATGTGTGCCCAAGATTGGTGCTGCTCTCAGCTGAAAGCAACATTGCCTCGCGAGGCGTAACTTGCCGCATCATCGCATCATAAGACGAAGGAGTTGGAGCGACCCGATCGGGCCGCCACCGCTACCTGATCAATCGGTCGGCCGCAGCTTCAAATCAAGCGAACGGCCCTTGGACCAATCGGAAACGAACCGGAAGCGGTCTCCCCGAAGCACGGTTGTTCGCCACTCGATCTTCGTCTCGTCGTGACATCCGAGCCGCTCAAGGTGGAACGCAGCGTCACTCTTGGACAGCCCGAGCAGTTCCCGATCTCCGGCCGATGGCACAATCGGCGTGAGACGCTCCCAGCCCTGATTTGGGACCGGCGCCCCGGCTGCGTCAAGTTCCAGGTACAGAGCGGTGTGGCTGAAATCAGCCCCGAGAAGCGGCTTGGCCAGATCCAAAGGCAACCAAACCCGGTCTACTGCCAACGGACCGTCGCCGGCCAACCTGAGTCGCTCCAAGAAAACGAACTTCGTGTTTTCCTCCCGCTCCAGGTGGGATGCCACGGCTGCATCCGACACCACTTCAAGTGCCAGAACTTTGCTGTTCTGTTCAACCCCCTGCGACTCGACAGCCTGAAACAAGGTATAGAGCGTGCCCAGGGACTGCTCGAACTCCGAGCGGTTGACAACAGTGCCTTTGCCCCGTTCCCGCTTCAGAAGGCCGGTCTTGTTGAGATGCCGCACCGCTTCGCGCACCGTATGGCGACTGACCTCGTAGGTCTCGGTGAGTTGAAGGTCGGTCGGGAACGACGCATCAAACTCTCCCGTGTCGAGACGACGGCGAAGCTCAGCTTCAAGCTGAGCCCACAATGGCATCGGACTATTTCGATCCAGCGGCTTTGCGGTCAGGATGTCTCCGTTCAAGGGTCAGAGCCAAATGTTCGGACTTTCACCTAAAGTAGCGTAATTGGCTGCAGCTAGCAGTATACGATTCAACATCCGACTGGCATCGAGGACTCCGTGGCCGACTTGAGCAAACAACAGCGTCGCACGAGTCTCATCGGCTGGAGCTTTGTTGCCGCTCAGTTCATCCTGATAGCGCTGATCGTCATCAGCCCGTCGGCAACCGACTGGGCAACTCCAAGCTGGCTTGTAGCCTTTTCGTGGGTGCTGTTCGGGCTTGGGTGCGCAGTCATGGCTGTAGCGGCACTACGCCTCGGCTGGTCGCTGACCCCTACGCCCGTGCCGCGTAGCTCCGGCCAACTACAAACCGGGGGACTTTACCGATATAGCCGTCATCCCATCTATAGCGGCCTGCTGGCTGTGGTGCTGGCGATAACCATACGATCGGGCAGTCTGGTGACAGCCGCCCTTGCCATGATCACAATTGCCTTCTTCAACGCCAAGGCCCGCTGGGAAGAGCAGCGACTGGCCGACAACTACCCCGACTACTCGGCATATGCGGCGGGTACGCCGCGATTCGTCCCTTCACTCAAGTCGATCAGGGGTCGAGATTCGGTCTCTTGAATCGGACGTACTAGCCGGATTCTCCGCTCCATCGGGCGATCACACCTGAGGACTCCAGCTCAACGACGGCCTCTTGGTCGAGCTCCAGCAACTCCCGAAGAACGTGCTCGGTGTCGGCGCCCACGCTGGGAGCAAGGCCCCGGGGAGCGATTGTCGAGCCTTCGATCTTCATTGGCGCGGCGACGGTCCGGACGGCGGCGTCGGACCCCGGTTTCGGCATCGGCACCTCGGCGATGAAATCGTTGGCTTCCACCTGCGGATCGGTCACAACGTCGGCGGTCGACTGGACAGCGGACCACGGTATTCCGACCTCATCGAGCCGCTCACCCCAGTCGGCTACCGTTCGGGTGCTCGTCCGGGCGTCCATGACTTCCAGCAATTCGACCATGTTTCGGAACCGGTCCCGGCCCGACGCAAATCGGGGGTCGTTGATCAACTCGGCTAGATCAAATGCCCGACAAAGGTCAGGCCACGCCGTCGGGTAGGTGCCGGGCATCGTCACTACGATCCAGCCCCCCTCGGCGCACGGGTAGGTACTGTTCAGCGGGCTCAACTGGCGAGATCGCGATCTTCGACTCGGCTGGTACCCGTCTATCAGCGTGGTCGACAGGTCAGTGGAGGAGCCCCACAAAGCCGTTGCCAGGAGGCTGGTTTCAACTACCTGGCATTTTCCGGTCTGTTCCGCAACGCGAAGCGCGGCCAGAACCGCCGCCAGTAGAGCCAAGCCGGTCATGTGATCACCCAGCGCATTCGGCATTACCCTCGGCTGGCCGGAATCGGGATCAGCGGCCAAACTCGCCAGGCCACTTCTTCCCCAAAAGGCGGTGACGTCATATCCCGGTCGGTCGGCCTCATCACCGTGCGACCCATAACCAATCAGCGTGGCGTGGACCAACCTGGGGTTTCGTGCCGCCAACGACTCCGCGTCGATACCGAACCGCCGTTGCCGTTCAGGCAAAAGATTGCAAATGAAGACGTCACATCGCCCGGCCAGTTGTTGAACCAGTCCGGCACCTCGACTGTCCTTCATGTTGACCGCCAGCGATCGCTTCCCGCGGTTGTCAGCGTTGAAGGCGGCGTCAAAACCGGCCGCCGGATGCTGCTCATCCACTTTTGGTGGACGCATCGCACCCCTCATGTAGTCCCCACCGAGCGGCTCCACCTTGATGACATCGGCGCCCATGTCGGCCATGATGGCCGCCGCACTGGGGGCCGCCATCCAGCCGGCAACCTCGACAACACGAACCCCGGAGAGTGGGCCCTGTGGCGCGGAGGTAGCCGATGTCGATGGAAAAGAAGGTTGGTTGGTAGCTCCGGGATCCGGGTTGTTTGAGGAATCGCCTGTTGTCACAATCAACGAGTATGGCATCCGGTGAACCTCCTTTGTCCAGGCCGGAGCCCTGGAAGCGGTGACCGTCGGCCACCTTCACCTCCAGGGCGATCCTTCGTCGTGGCCCGGACAACTCCTCGACCTGCACCGTCGAACCACAACGGGCGACCGCTTCCGTATCACGGCACCATCAATCGCGGGATCAGGTATCGCGGGATCAGATGACGCCAGCGGTCGATCAGACCGACAACCAGCACTGACCGAGTTGGTCACCGGCGGCGGCTTCCGATGTGTGTCAGCCTCAAGGCCGCCATCGTCGAAACACGACGGTGAGTACTCGGCTTCTGTCATCGCAGAACGACAGTGGACGTTGCCCGACACCGTCGCCGCCAACATGCGGCTGCTGGTGTGCGGCCTGAATCCGAGTCCGACGTCAGCCGATCGAGGCATCGGATTCGGCAGGCCGGGCAATCGATTCTGGCCGGCCGCAGTTGCTGCCGGACTGGTCACCGAGGCGTTCAGCCCTGATGCGGCCCTCACCCAGCACGGCGTTGGCATGACCGATCTGGTCAAGCGAACAACGACCAAGGCAAGTGAACTGTTGCCAACCGAGTACCAACAGGGCCTGACCCGAGTTGAGCAACTCATAGCCTGGCTGCAACCGGAACGAATCTGCTTCGTCGGCCTTGCCGGCTGGCGAGTGACGATGGATCGTTCCGCCAAAGCCGGATGGCAGAACGAGCGCCTGGGAGGGCGGCCCGTATATCTGATGCCAAGCACCAGCGGTCTCAACGCTCACAGCCAGCTACCAGACCTTACCGAGCACTTGTCGGCAGCGCTCAACAACCCTGTGCCACTGCGCTAGACCGGACACCGACCCACCTCGATTGGGTCAGCAGATCACGTCGACTCAGATCAATAGGTGACGCCGGCCATCTGCCGGCGCAGCAGGTCGAGGCCCACCGAACCCACAGCCAGCAAATGGGAGTGGAACGACTTCAAGTCAAAGTTGGGTCGGCCTGAGTGCTCGGCTCGCATGTCGAGAATGGCCTGCTCCCCCACTTTGTAGGTGATGGCCTGGCCCGGCCAGCCGAAGTAGCGAATGACCTCCGATCGAGCGGCATCGGCACTCATCAACGCCCGCTCAGTCAACAGCTCCTCGGCCAGCTCAAACGACCACTCACTGCCGGGGTGAAATGTCACGTCTGCAGGGATGGCGAGACCGCAGTGAACGCCGATGTCGATGGCAATCCGACAGGACCGAAGTAGCTGGCTCGACAACAGGCCAACTCGATACTCCGGTCGTTCCAAGTAGCCAATCTCCTCCATGAACCGTTCGGCGTACAGCGCCCATCCTTCACCCGAGCCGGGATGCCAGACCATCGTCTTATGGAACCTGGACAGCTCATCGCCCTGGGTCATTTGCACCCCGACCTGCAGATGGTGCCCCGGAAATCCCTCGTGGTAGGCGGTTGTGACCTCGTCGAAAAGCGGAAAGTGGTTGTTGCCCTCGACCGGATACCAAACAGACCCGACTCGGGAGAAGTCCTCTGAGGGCGGCACGTAGTGAGCAGCACTGGCCCCGCCGGCCGGCTCGACTTGGACGGCGATCGAGCGGATCTGCTCGGGGACATCAAAATGAACCCCCTGGAGATTCTCCAGCGCCTGATGCTGGCGCTCGGTCATGAGCTGGACAAAATGGGCTTCATCGACGGCCGCGAACTCGGCGCCAGTCTTGAGGCGATCGATCACCTCGGCGACCGGGGCATCGCCGTCAATCTCGGCGCAAGCTGTCTTCAGATCGGCCCACAAGCGCTCGACCTCGTCCCATCCCCAACGGTAGGTTTCATCGGGATCGAGCGAGCACCCGAGATGGGCTTCGGCCTCTGCCACATAGCGGCTGCGGCCCACCCCGTCTGACTCCGTGGCATCAGCCAAATAGGTCTCGGCCAGGTAGCGGTCGATCTCTACATAAGCGGCCTTGGCGGCGGCAATGGCCTCCGACAGGCGATCGGCCAATGCGTCATCGCCGAGATTAGAGGCAGCAAACTTCTCGGCCAGCTGATCGAGCACCGAGCTCTCGGACTTAAGGGACCCGCCCTGTTCTAGGACGGCTTCGACCTGGCGGCGGGCCACGGTTCTGCCGCTGAGTCGGCCTTCCTCCAACAACCGTCGATAGCCGTCCAGCGCCGAGCCGGTCGAAGCCAAACGGGAGCAGATGTCCTCCCACCCTTGGAGTGTTGACATGTCCATCGAGCCGTACACGAAACGCAGGTCCTGGTGAGGACTGGTGATGTTGTTCAGTTCAAAGAAGGGCCTGCCGGAGTCGATTGACTCCATAGCCAACTGACACTCATCCAACAGAACTGCCTTGGCCAGAGCGGTGCGGTCATCGGGGGTTGGGCACTCCTCAGCCTGAGCCTTGATTCGGCTCCACATGGTCCGGGTGTCGGCAACGCCTTCAGGTGACATGTCAGGCCAACGTCCGTCGTGGCCGGAGACTCCGGCAAAGGTGGCCCAGATCGGCTCCTGAGAGGCGACCGTATCGGTCGCTTCGTCGCTGAGGGCAAAGATGTCGCTCATCAACTCAGACTAGCCGCACGGCAACAGCCGATCCGCCGGTTTATCCCACCCGGCGTGGCCGCTTGACGGCCAAGCTTCTTAGGCCACATCGGGCATTGGCCAGTCTTCTAATCGGCGTCAGGGTGAGCGTCGAATTGCCGGTCGACGGGTACCGCCATGGAGGTGGCCAACGCGTTGGTTTGGTGGGCCATGCCCACTACGGCCAGAAGTTCGCCGAGTTGCTCGGTGGTCATCCCCTTGGCCCTGGCTGATGCGGTGTGAGAGTGGATGCAGTAGTCGCAGCTATTGGCCGCCGAGACGGCGATATAGATCATCTCTTTAACGACAGGGTCGAGATGTCCGGGACCCATGACCGTCTTCAGCCCTTCCCAGATGCGACCGAGCGTGGTCGGATCATTGGCCAGGGCCTTCCAAAAGTTGTTGACGTCATCGACTTGACGCGTCGACTTGATGTCGTCGATGACGGACCGAGCCTCAGGACTCATGTCGTCGTATTCCAGCAGCTGAACCGTGGCCATCGAAGTGCTCTCCTAATCGGCTTGGTCGGTTGGCTCCGAGTCGGCCCACCGTTGGGACTTGTCCTATCTCAAAATCATCCGGACCTCAACCGGGTCCGAGAAGATTCATCGCCGCAGTTCAGCCGATACGGTGCACTGGGTGAGTACAGAGACCCCGGTCGACGCCCCGGACGACGGCGTCGAAGCCCAGGCATCCACCGAGTCGACCTCCACCGACTTCATCCGCGAAAAGGTCATCGCCGACAATGCGTCGGGTCGGTTCTCACAGCGTGTCCAGACCCGGTTTCCCCCGGAACCGAACGGCTATCTGCATATTGGGCACGCCAAGGCCATCAATCTGAATTTTTCGGTTGCGGCCGAATTCGGCGGAACCTGCAACCTCCGGTTCGACGACACCAACCCCGAGGGCGAGGACCAGGAGTACATCGACGGCATCCAGGAAGACCTTGCCTGGCTCGGCTACACCCCGTCGGGCCCTGCCCTGTACGCCTCCGACTACTTTCAGCAACTGTATGACTGGGCCGAAGAGCTGATCGGAAAGGGCTTGGCCTACGTCGACGACCAGGATGCCGAAACCATCTCCACCCAGCGCGGCGGATTCGGCAAACCAGGCATCGAAAGCCCTTATCGGGACCGCAGTCCCGAGGAGAACCTCGGTCTGTTCCGCGGAATGCGTGACGGCCAGTTCGCCGACGGCGAGAAGGTGCTTCGAGCCAAGATCGACATGCAGAGCGAGAACATGCAGCTGCGCGACCCAATCATGTATCGCATCAAGCGCGTGCCTCACCACCGGACCGATGATCAGTGGATCATCTACCCGACCTACGACTGGGCCCACGGCCAATCCGACGCCATCGAAGGGGTCACCCACTCGTTGTGCACCCTGGAGTTCACCGATAACCGTACCCTGTACGACTGGTACCTGAGCCAGCTTGACCTGCCCTACGAGCAACCAGAGCAGACCGAGTACGCCCGTTTGGGCCTCACTTACACCCCGATGTCGAAGCGGGTGTTCGCTCGCTTGGTCAATGACGGGCTGGTCGACGGCTGGGACGATCCCCGTATGCCGACGCTACGGGGGCTCCGACGACGGGGCTACCCACCTTCGGCCATCCGGGCCTTCGTCAACAAGGTGGGTATCGCCCGCACCAACTCGACCACTGAGATCGAGCTACTTGAGTCGTTCGTTCGGACCGAGCTGAACCGCACATCGCTTCGTCGGATGGCTGTGCTTAGGCCATTGAAGGTGGTCATAACCAATTGGCCCGAAGGCGAAGAGCGCCAGCTGGAGGCGATAAACAACCCCGAGGATCACTCGGCCGGAACCCGCACCGTCTCGTTCGGACCGGAGCTTTGGATCGAACAGGACGACTTCAAGCTGGAACCGCCGCCCAAGTACTACCGGCTCTCCATCGGGCGAGAAGTTCGGCTACGGGCCGGCTTCTATATCACCGCCACGGACGTCGACACCGACCCCGACGGCAACCCGACAACTGTGTACTGCACCTACGATCCCGAGAGCGAAGGCGGCTCGACCCCCGATGGCCGCAAGGTGAAGGCGACGATTCACTGGGTCTCGGCCCAACACGCCGTCGGCGGGACGGTGAACCTCTACGACAGACTCTTCAGCGATCCGCATCCCGGCGAAGGGGGAACCGATCCCCTGGACAGCGTCAACCCCGATTCTCGGGAAACGCTGACCAATGTGAGGCTGGAGGCAGCACTGGCCGACGTTGCACCCGGTCAGGTCGTTCAATTCGAGCGCCTCGGCTACTTCGCCGTCGATCTCGATGACCCGAGTGTGTTCCACCGCACTGTTGGGCTGCGAGACGAGTGGGCCAACATCCAGAAGCGCCAGAACAAGGCTCAGAACAAGGGCAAGCACAGCAACAAAGACAGCAACAAAGGCGCCAATAAAGACGCCGCAACAAACTAGGCCAGAGCAACTCAGAACGGTAGACACCTCGGCTCCGATTCTTTCGGTGTGCCGAAGAGGCGGAGACTTTGGCATGCTTTCGACACGAGGCCGGGCTCGAATGGCTCGGCGATGAGAGGAGTCGAGGTGACGGACACCGTTGACACGAACCCGGTCGATCAATCGAGTGGTGAGGCTTCGTCAAGTTCGCAGCGACATCACCGCCGCTTCGTCCGGGCCGACGGCCCAGACAAGGTGACCGGCTCGGGTCGCTACACCGCAGACCTTCAACTGGCCGGCATGCTCCATGCCAAGTTCCTGTATGCCGGAGTGTCAAGCGCCCGAATTCGCTCGCTCGACCTTGAGGCCGCTCGCCAAGTGCCAGGGGTGCTGGCGGTGCTGAGTGACGCCGACGTGCCGGATGTGCGCTACAGCCCTGCGGTCGCTGATCGCCGTTTGTTCGCCCGGGACGTTGTCCGGTTTGAGGGTGAGATTCTGGCGGCTGTAGCCGCCACCACCGTGGAAGCAGCCGAAGCCGCCGTCGCCGCCATCAATGCCGATCTGGAGCCGTTGGAACCGGTGGTTGACGCCGAAGCCGCTCTACAAGAGGGCTCTCCACTGGTTCACGAGGACTGGGCGTCGTATGAGGCCGACGAAGGCGTGATCCGATCAGGAAACACCGCCTCGTTCTCCTCGCTCTCGAGGGGCGATGCCGCCGGTGCGATGGCTTCGGCCGAAACCGTCATATCGAGCCGCTACGTGGCCGACGGCTGTCATGCCGTGCCCATCGAACCTCGGGCCGTCGTCGCCCAGTGGGAGGGCGAGAAGCTTACCGTTTGGACATCTACTCAGGTTCCCTTTGACGCCCGAGCGGGTATTTGTGAAACGCTGGGGCTGCCAACCAACCGGGTGAGAGTGGTTGTACCCCATCTCGGAGGCGGTTTCGGCGGCAAGTGCGGATTCCACTTCGAGGCCCACATCGCCGCCCTTGCTCGCGCCGCCAAACGACCGGTCAAACTGGTCTTCAGCCGAGCCGAGGAGTTCCTGGCCCCTGATCGCCGACGAGAAGCCATGGTGGTGGAGCTCACGACCGGGCTTGACTCGGACGGCAAGATCTTGGCCAGAACCGGCCGCCTGGTGCTCGACGGCGGAGCCTACTTGGCCGACAAGGCGTTCTTCCCGCAACTGGCCGCCATGCAGGCCACCGGTCCCTACGAGATACCAAACCTCGACATCGAGGCCCATCTCGCCTACACCAACCATCAGCCGGCCGGCTCGGTCCGGGCCCCGACAGCACCGCAAGGGTGTTGGGCGGTGGAGTCTCACACCGACGAGTTGGCCAAAGCGATTGATATGGATCCCGTTGCCTTCCGACGCCTCAACGGCCTGCGCTCCGGATCCACCGGTCCAGTCGGCCAGGTGTACGGAGACATAGGACTTCAGGACTGCATCGATACCGCCATTTCCGCGCTCATCCCCGACGGGGATCCAGACGACGAGCGAGCCGGTGACCTGGCCGAAGATGAAGCGTACGGAGTAGCTGTCGGTTGGTGGCCGTCGTTCTCGATGCCGTCCGGCGCCTACCTCAAGATTGACAGCGACGGCAAAGGCCAAATCATCACCGGAGCTCAGGAGTGTGGCACCGGGGCGGTCATGACGATGCGTCAACTGGCAGCCGACGAGGTCGGAATGGACCCCGAAGACTTCGAGCTGGTCTATCAGGACACCAGCGCGGCTCCCTACGACATGGGGGCAACCGGATCCCAGACATTGTTCAACAACGGGCGCGCCGTCATGGCCGCAGCCGCTCAAGTCGCCGATCAGCTTCGCCAGCTGGCCGCCGACCGGCTCGAAGCCTCTCCAACTGACATCGTGCTGAACGACGGGCAGGCGTCGGTGGCGGGAACGCCGGCAGCTTCGGTTCCAATAGCCGAGCTGGCAGCGGAGGCGGCCGGAGGCTCACTGCTGCTCGGACACGGCTCGGCCGCCGAGGTCACCTACCCCACCGTGACGGCAACCTGTGTAGGTGACCAGGGCATGGCGGCATGGCTGTCCCCGCAGTTCTCCTGCCACGCCGTAAAGGTCCGACTCGACTCCGACACCGGCGTAGCCCGAGTGGTATCAGTCGCCGCCGCCCACGATTCGGGAAGAATTCTCAACCGAACAGGGGCCCTCGGCCAAGTCCACGGCGGAATTATGATGGGCATCGGACAAGCCTTGACCGAGGGCACGATCTACGACGAGCAGGGCAATCAGCGCAACCCGATGCTTCTTGAATACAAACTTCAGACTGCAGCCGATGGTCCCCGGATAAGCGTCGACTTCATTGAGTCCTACCCGGGCGAGGGACCGGCCGGAGCCAAGGGACTGGCTGAGGCACCCAATGTGGCTACCGCTGCTGCGGTCAACAGTGCATTGGCCAAGCTGGTTGGTACGCCAATCCGGCAGATGCCGATGACGGCCGAGCGAATCTGGGAGGCCATGCAAACGGCACGCGATGGCGATCCGTATCAGGGCGGAAGCGAGAACGGAACGGAGCAGCAGTGAACAACCCAGCAGCGGCCGACACCGCGTCATACAACGCCGCCCCATTTACCATCGCCGACAACGTCGATACCGCCTTGGCGGCCATGGCAGCCGGAGCCAGACCAATCGCCGGCGGGACAGACCTCGTAGTCGGGGCCCGCCAGGGCAAGAGCCCCTTGCCGACGATGCTGGTCGCCATTGACCGGGTTCCCGGGCTGGCGGAAGTGCGCGTCGATGAAGAGCGAGTTGTTCTCGGATCGGCCGTCACTCACGCCAGGCTGATGACCGACGAGATTGTCGTTGGTGATTACACTGCGCTAGCCGACGCCGCCGCACTGGTTGGTTCGCCGGCCACCCGGAACGTCGGGACACTTGGGGGCAACGTTATGAACGGCTCTCCGGCCATGGACACCGGCGCCCCTCTGGTCGTCTTGGGCGCCATGATTGAACTCACCTCGCAGAACGGAGTGCGCCTACTTTCACCGGCCGAACTGTGGACCGGTCCGGGAACGACGGCAGCGACCTCCGACGAACTCTGCACAGCCTGCATCCTGCCCGGTCGTCCAGAACGCTCAGGCAGCGCCTACGTTCGCCTCGAATACCGACGGGCTATGGAAATCGCCGTCGTCGGCGCCTCTGCCAGCGTACGGCTGGACGACTCCGGACATCTTGAACACCTGTCAGTGGCTTTAACCGCAGTGGCACCCACCATTGTTGAGGTTCACAGTCTCGAGGAGCTGGTCGGGAGGCCGGTGGATGAACGACTTCTGACCGATGTGGCCCGAATAGCATCATCACAGGCTCAGCCGATCAGCGACCTACGAGCAGGTGCCGACTACCGATCACATACCGTTGGAGTCATGGCTCGAAGGGCGGTCGACGCCGGAGCACGCCGGGCCGCCGGTCAACATATAGCCGTGCCGGTAAACCGGGCTGAAGGCGTAGGGAGAACCGAACAGCGATGAACAGCGAACCGATGGACGACCAAACACCATCCGAAAGCACCGGCGGCGGGCAACCCGACGTTTCCTACCCGTTGGCGGTCAACGGAGTCAGGTATCCGGTGTCTGCACCGTCCGGCGCGCTGCTGCTGGACGTTATTCGTGACCACGTGGGACTGACCGGCACCAAACAAGGCTGCGACGACTGTGAATGCGGTGCGTGCATGGTGCTGGTCGATGGCCGGCCTGTCAACTCCTGCAGCTACCTGGCTGCTCAGGCGCAAGGCCGGGCAGTGACGACCGTTGAAGGTCTCGCCGGAGCCGTCGATCTGAGTCCGCTACAACAGTTGCTGCTTGATGCCGGTGGCGTTCAATGTGGCTTCTGTACTCCAGGGATGTTGATGTCGGCCAGAGCGCTGCTGGACTCCAACCCCGAACCGTCGGACGAGGAAGTTCGTATCGGGCTCTCGGGCAATCTGTGCCGTTGCACCGGCTACGACACTATTGTGGCCGCGGTCCTTCAGGCAGCCGAACACATCGATGCAACCGAGGTTTAACAGGCTCTCCCTTCAGCTATGACGCTAAGCCTAATCGAGGCCGTCATACAACTGTCATAGAGGCGTCTTTAGCTAATTTAGCGGTGCTTCGAGCCCTGATTGTTGCCCCAACAAACAGGAATCCACCAGTCGTGCAATTGCTAGTCGTATTTTCATCGACAGCGAGACAGGAACCGCCGGCCTAACTAGACGCCGGCTCTCATGCACCGCCGGAGGTACGATGCGACAGGTTCTAACACTACGAGAACTCGGCGACATGTTCGGAGTTGACGTAGGTCAGATCAAACGACTGGTTCGAGTGGGATCACTCCCCGAAGCCATCAAAGAAAGTGGCCCCTCGGGCAAACGCTGGGTGATTCCAGCCGACAGAATCGAAGACATCGCCCGCCGCCACGGTTGGGAAATCAGCGAGATAGATCTTGACGCCGAGAGCCAACCATCCGTTTCGTTCGCTCGGTCCGGCGGCGCCGACGTTGGCCAGCGCTTCGCTGCGCAAAGTGGCCAGCGGTCAGGGTCCGATCTGTCCGACGGATCCGACACCATCGTGGCCGCGCCGACGAATCAAGTCGATCTTCGCCCAAACACTTCCGCAACCAACGGGGAATCTGGGCTTCCCTCACCGTCGCCGATGAGCCTCACTCCACTCCGTCCACCGACTGATCTCCAGCCGCCGCTGCCTCCCGACAATCTCAAGGTCAAACGTCGCGAGCCCGAAGTCTCGCCCATACCTGCGCTGTCCGAGATCTTGAACGAAGATCTCCTGGATCGGCTCCTCGGAGCCCACGAAGACAAGGCGACCGCCCAAGCCCGCGTACGGGAGACTGAGCGGGCGCTGACGTCGTTGACGGCCAGTCACCGCCATGTGTCGATGCAACTGTCCGAAGAGCGCAAGGAACGTGAGATCATGGCCGAGCGCCTCCGAGAGGAGCGCAACGCCCGGCTGCAATCCGACGCGAAGGTAGCGGAGCTTCACCAGCGGGTGGCGAGAGAAACCGCCATCGCCGAATCCGAACAGCGAGCTCGACAGGCAGCCACCGATCGAAGCATCAAGGCCGAACGAGACACCGCAACCGCCCTTGGTTCAATGGGCCTGGTTTCGCGTCGCAAGTACGAGCGTCGGGCCAAGAAGCGAAGCTGATTCGGGCGCAGACCCGCCCGCACAAAGATCAGGTATCGGTAAACGGCCGCCAGGCCTGGCGGAGCCTGGCCATCTCGACTGCCCCGTATACCGCTTCTTCACCCACGTTGTGTCCGCCGACGTCCTCGCTGCGGGCCAGGGCCTGTCCGGTGTCCTCAACCGTCAAGACACCGAAGAGTACCGGTACAAGGGTTTCCAACTGGACTTGCTGAAGCCCTCGAGCGCACTCCCCCGCCACCAACTCGTAATGAGTCGTTTCGCCTCGGATCACAGCGCCAAGGCAGACGATGGCATCAACCCGCCCTGACCGGGCGACGACCGACGCCGCCATCGGCAGCTCAAAGCTGCCTGGCACATCGGCCCGCTCCACCCGGGTGACCGACAGCGCTTCTATCGCCCGCTCGGCACCATCCCTCAGCCGCCCGACGATCGTTTCATTCCAGCGGGCCGCAATCAGCCCCAGGGTAAGGCCGGTGCCGGTGAGGCCCTCCGGCACCTGAGCGCGGTGATCACCACTGGCCATCGTTCAGTCCTTTCAATTCTCCGTCACCAACCGAAACCCCAACTCACTTGCAGAAGCCAACCTTAACGCTCCGCTGGTTTGTGTCTAGCGGCCGGTTGACCGCTTCGCAATTTGAGCGGTCAAGCCCGAAGCGATTCTCGGCCTATGCGCTATCGAAGCGGAGCGGTGCGTCGACGTCGTTGCTCAACCCGGATCCACTCTTCAGCCGCCCGGCTACGTTTGCCAAGCTGGATGATGGTCGCCTCGGCCACCTTGGAGATTCCGGCCCGACGGTTGAGCTCATCATTGACCGTGGCATGAGGCCTTCCAGTCAGATCTACCAGCTCCTTGGCCAAGTTGGTGTTTATCCGTCGAAGCCGATCTCGCTCCCGGCGGGCCGACGGGCCCCCAGCGGACGGGCTGGGCGCCGGACCGCCGGCGGGCAGGGGAATCGAGCCCAGATCGAGGGTCAACTCCTCGAACTCGGGCGACTCAGGTTCGACCGAATCATCCTTGCCCGGCAGGTCGGTGACGGCGAAAACGTCGTCTTCAGTGGGCCCATCGGTGGCCGTGGCCGAGAGCACGGCAAAGAGGGACATCTGGTCGGCATCGCGTTCGGCATCGCGCTCAGCCGCCTCACGGTCGGACTTACGCAGAGAGTGACGTCGGGAGTCGGCGATGGCTACCGCGTAGGACCGAAGGCGGGCATCGTCAGGAACAAACATGTAGGCCCGCTGTGTACCTCCACCGGGGATGAAGCGGACCACGCGTCCTACCGCCTGCCGAAAGAACAACTCGGTGGTGGTGGTCGTGGCGTAGACGGCAACTCGAAGTCGGGGAATATCCACTCCTTCCGAGATCATTCGAACGGCCACTACCCAAGGGTCGGCTCCGGCAGCGAAGGTGGCAATCTTTTCCGAGGCCGAAGGGTCGTCGCTGGTGACCAGGCTGACCGGAACGTTGAACCGCTGCCTCAAGTAATCGGCGATGTCCCGAGCGTGGTCTTGATCCGTGGCGATAACCAGCCCGCCGGCCTCGCTGTGGTGCTCTCGGATCTTCGACAATTGCTGCTGAGCCGCCTCGAGTACGGACGGTAACCACTGACCTTCCATGCTGAGCGCTGCTCGCAGCCGCTGGTTTGCCTGGGTCCGGGCCAGTGCATCGTCGAACGTCGCCGACAGGATGTCTCCGCTCGGGGCCATCCATTCCATGTGGCCACCGAAACGCGGGAAAAAGACCGGACGAACGACGCGACGGTCAGCCAGCGCCTGGCCATAGCCGTACTCGATGTCGGGCACGGCCTCATCGTCGTCGTAGGTGACAAACGGGATGGAGCGAGTGTCAGACCTGAACGGCGTTCCCGATAAGGCCAGACGCCGAGAAGCTCCTTCGAAAGCATCTCGGACGCCATCGCCCCACGAGCGCTCCTCGCCTGCATGGTGGATCTCGTCCAGGATCACGAATCCGCCCTGGCTAAGAGAGAAAAACGGTGCCGGTGAGGAACCGACTTGTTGATATGTCGTGACCACCCCGTGAGAGTCCGGTGGCGGACGGTCCCCTGGCTGCCAATCGACCACCAACTGAAATCCGAAACGCTGGGCGGCGTCGGCCCACTGCTCCTTGAGATGTTTCGTAGGGACAACCACTACCAGCGGACCGGGCAAATTGGGCATGGACAGTCGGGCAGCAGCCAGAGCAAAGGTGGTCTTGCCCGCTCCGGGTGTGGCCACCGCCAAGAAGTCGGCCTCAGAGGAGGCCAGGAACAGATCCAGTGCCTTTCGCTGCCACAACCGCAGTCGAAGTCGAGAATGCTGAGTCATGGAAGTCGATAGTTTGCCACATTGACGACGACTAGTGGCGTCAAAAGGAAATGATGTTTGACTCAGTCTGATGCGAGCCTACGTGGGCGGGCCCGGGTCATCGTTGCAACACGAAAAACCCCTGGATCTACCCAACGTGAGGGGATGGATTCGGCTGTGATGAGGCCGTCTAGCCGTCCGTGCTTTCTGCATCGGTGCTGTCAGCGTCAGCACCTTCGGCTGAATCCTCGGCAGCTGGATCTTCAGCCGGAGCTGCTCCAGCTGCGGTGAACTCTGAGGGGAAGCAGTCAACTGGCACTTCCAGACCGAACTCTTCGCAGTAGCTGGCCGCCGAAGCCCGGTCGGCGAAACCTCCGACGTAGATGTTCCAGTATCCCGGCAGTAGCTCGGGGTACGGATCGCTCGGAGTCAACACCAGCTGCTCGTGGCCTGCGCCCCGATAGTCGTCGAACTGGCGAACCGCTTCGCCCCAGCCTTCGTTGACGATGTCGACCGACGAAAGATTGGCTCGCCAACCGGCCTGGGGTGCCCCGGGCAGGACGTACACATCGACTGCGTTGGAGTCAGCGGTCTGACCGTTGTGAAGGACCCTGATAACTATTGAATGACGGCCTTCCGGCAGAACAAGATCCGGCACAAAGTCGATCGGACCCGGCTGTTCCTGACCATCGACGATCACGATGTACTGCGAGTCGACGGGAACCGGTGACAAATTGATGGTGTAGGCAACTTCGGTTTCAAGTGGACCACCGTCAGCGCCGTCCAAGGCCAGTGTCGGCGCACCCTCCAAGGCGAGCGGAGCCGCCGGATCGGCGGGAGCGGCGGTCGTGTCTTCAGTGGTCTCTGCCCCGGCAGGGTCAGCCGGAACCGTGTCCTCCACCGAGTCGGTCGTTTGACCATCGGCCGATTCGAATTCGCTGGCCGGGTCATCGGAGCGGAGGAAGAAGAACCAAAAGGCCCCAAGACTCACCAAGGCGACCAGGCCCAGCAGGGCGAACATGCCGGTGCGCGAACGATCCTGCTGAACAGCCGGAGCCAGCTCCAGTCTGGGCCTACGAGGCGGCTCCGATGGGCTCTCAAATGCGGGCCCCGAACCGCGTGCGTCCATCGCACCGGCTTGAGGTGGCGCCATCCGGTCCCATCCTGGATCGGACTCTCCCCAACGATCGTGTTCGGTCCGCAATTCGCGTCGGGGGCGGCCTACATCGGTTGCTCCTGGAGCGAGCGAAGGCATCGGCGACGAGTTTGGATGCGGTGGGCGACCGGGGTTCGGTTGCGGCCCGGGCCCGCCGGCCATAGGTCCAACCGTGGCCGTCACGCCGTCTGGCACCGGGCCTCGCCCGGCGTTTTGGGCGTTAACCGGTTGACCATTCATCGGGGGCACCGACGAGCTGTTGGGCGACGGTGGAACAGATGGACTTCCACCGAAAACACCCAGGTTTCGCCCTGGTTGGGGGGAAAGTGATGAGCTGCTTGCGCCAGCTGCCTGCGGCACTGGCTGGGATGAGCTGTTGCCACCGGCTTCAGATCCCCACTGCCAGAGGTCAACATCTGCGCCCTCCGGCTTTGGGGCGGCATTGTCCATGCCTGAACCGTTCGCCGATGCGCTGGCGGCCGTTACGCCCTGGTTCGAAACAGCGGTGCCTATTCGGCGAATCTTCGCCGAACGAATATCGTTGCGAATGTCTTCAGGTGCCGGGGCGCGGCGATCGGTAGATCCCCACTCCGACGTGCCGTTACCGGCCCTTGGAGGCATCGGCTGAGCAGCCCCATTGGGCTGGCCGACCCCAGGTCTGCGACTATTGTCCTCGCGTCCCCGCCACATGAGTTTCCTCCAAACCTTCGGTTTTCGGTGTACTAATTGGTAGTGACCGCGCCGTCGATGGTTGCGCTGTTTGCTCACAAACGCAAACCGGGCGACACCGGACGTTGAGCCCGCTCCAATTCATCGCTCGATTTTCGACAGATCGACGTCGTGTTTCGCTGCTCACTACGTAGCCGCAAACCCTTTCGATTGTCGCCGCAACTTACGACAACTGTAACTATAGTAGCGGCCTTGAAATACTGCTGACGCCAGTTGAGGCGAAGCCAACCCACCCAGATGGGATTCCTACGGGTGAACCGGTTGGTTCATTGACGCAACAACAACCCAGCCTGCGGACCACAGAGCCCGTCGGCCTCCACCGCCGGCCATCTTGCCCGTAGAACCACCAGCCATGAGCCGTATTGGGGCCTCGCCCGCCGTCGAGCTATCTTTCGTCTATGGCTAACAGGCCGACCCATGGCGACGGCTACGACGATCCGGCGTACCGAACGACCATCAGCTACATCGACCGATCTCGGCTTTACTACGCCTCGAAGGGCTTTGATACGCCTTATCGCTGGGCCAAGAACCGAACCGCACCGATCGCCCGGCTGACCAAACCACTCTCCGAGGCCAATATCGCCCTGGTGACAACGGCAAAGCTGGCCTCACCGCCACAAGATGACAGCCACGTTCGGACAGAAGAGTCCAACTCGGCCCGCCAGTCCGGATTTCTGCCGTTTGCCGTGCCGACCAGTGACTTGCCACCGCTGGCAACCGACGACCTGTTTTGGCACAAGAAGGCCACCAACACCGATGATCGGGAGACCTTCTTGCCTGTTGAGGCCGTCAGCGGCCTGGCTGAACAAGGCTTCATCGGAAGTCTCGGCCCACGGATCTACGGCGTGCCTACCGTGTACAGCCATCGCCGAACCGCGTCCTATGCCGACTCCGTCACTCAATGGTGCGAGGAGGACAATGTGGATGCGGTCGTCCTGGTACCAATATGACCGGTGTGTCACCAGACCGTGAGTCTGGTCGCCAGGCGACTTGAGTCGGCCGGAATCCCGACCGTGATCATCGGTAGCGCACGAGACATCGTCGAGGAGGTGGCCGTCGCCCGTTTCCTCTTCACCGATCTTCCCCTGGGCAACCCCTGCGGACCGCCGAACGACCGACATGCCCAACTGGACAACGTGACGATGGCGATACAGATGCTGGAGTCGACCGTGGCGTCTCGCACCACCGTCCAGGCACCTGTCCGTTGGGTTGACGATCAATGGCGCGAGACATTTATGAAGCCTCATGACAGCGCAAACATCTAGGTCGCCGAACCAGCGGTGTTGGGGCAACAACGAGTCTTCCGGGCGAGTAAGCCAACCGGCTTAACCTCTGATGAAAGCCGAAACCGTCTCGACGTGGGACGTGTGACCGAACAGGTCGAAGACCGTAACCCTCGCCAGCTGGTAACCGGCGGCCACCAGCAACGCGGCATCGCGGGCCAGCGAAGCCGGATCGCAGCTCACCAACGCGATCGCTGCCGGCTTACAAGCCACCAACTTGGCCACACCCGCTGACTGAAGCCCGATACGAGCAGGATCGGCCACCGCCACTCCAACCGGCTGAGGCTCCCAATCTTCAAACCGTTCGGCAAAGACGCTGCCGTACTTGCGAAGATTCCACCGGGCATCTGCAGCAGCAGCCTCGTTCGACTCGACGGCCACTACGCTCCGACCGAGTCCACAGAGCGCTCCGAACAGGCCGACGCCGGAGTAGGCATCAAGCAGGGCACCCTCATAGGGCGCAATGACATCGGACACCGCTGAGGCCAGCGCCACCGCGCCGTCCGGCCGGCATTGGAAGAATGAACCGGCCGACATCTGCAATCGGAGCCCCTCGAGACTTTCGTGAATGTGAGGACGACTGCCTTCAAACAGATCATCTGATCCGACCACAACCGTTGGGGAGCCAGGGTTGACATCCGGGATCGACACGTCATCAACCCCAGGAGAAACCATTACCATCGACTCGCCGGTGTTGTGGCCGACCCGTACGGTAATCTCCTCCGCTCGGCCAAAGGTTCCCTCGGTCAGGATCTTCTCAATCATGGGATGACTGATGAAGCACTCCTCGATCGGGACGGCGTCGTGAGAGCTCCGACTCCTGAACGCGGCCCGCCCGTCGACCACGGCCGCCCTCACCGTTGTCCGGTAAGAAGAGGCGGGAAGTCTGGGACCCGGGACAATCTCAACATCGTCGAGCTTGGCCAGGCGCCTCAGGCAATCCCGAACAACATCAGCCCGGAGCTCTCGTTGACGGTCTTCGGAGATGTGTTGCCAGTCGCAGCCGCCGCAGCCCGCCTGATAGGTTCGGCACGGCGGGGCAACCCGATCAGCTGATGCCGAGCGCACCTCGATCAGACGAGCCTCGATCCGACTCTTGTGTTCCTTGACGACCTCGACAGCGACGTGTTCCCCCGGGATCGCCCCGGGCACAAAGACCGTGCGACCGTCTGGGCCGGCACCCAAGCAGCTTCCGCCGGTGGCTACGCGATTCACGTCCAAGGAGAAGACCCTGGACGGATCGTCAGCTGGTGCCGAGTTCACCTGAGCGCTTGATGACATGATCCAACAAGCCGTACTCCTGGGCCTCTGAGGCAGTGAACCACTTGTCCCGGTCGGAGTCTTCGATGATGGTGTCAACAGACTGACCGGAATGATCGGCAATCAGCTGAGCCATCTCACGCTTGATGTTGATCAGGTTCTCGGCCTGAATCGCAATGTCAGCAGCCTGCCCCTGCACACCGGCACTGGGCTGATGCATAAGGATACGGGCGTGAGGCAGTGCGTAACGTTTACCAGGAGCACCGGCGGTCAACAAGAACTGCCCCATGGAAGCTCCCAGGCCGAGACAGACCGTCGCCACATCGGGCTTGATGAACTGCATGGTGTCATAGATGGCCATACCAGCCGTCACCGACCCGCCAGGAGAGTTGATGTACAACCAGATGTCCTTGTCCTCGTCCTGGCCGGCGAGGTACAGAATCTGTGCGGCCAGTGAGTTTGCGATGGTGTCGTCGACTTGTTGACCCAGAAAGACGATCCGCTGTTTCAGCAGCTGCTGATAGATGTCGAAACCGAAGGCGGAACTCGGGGTCTCGGCGGTGGGCAACCCAAGGGGACTTGTCATAGGGGCCAGGCTACCGCCACAGAATCGGCTACGGTGGCATCTTGCCACGCGGACGTGGCGGAATTGGCAGACGCACCAGGTTTAGGTCCTGGCGCCCTCAGGGGCATGGGGGTTCGACTCCCCCCGTCCGCACCAACCGACGGCGACGAGTCGTCGCCGGCACTCGGTTGAGCGCAGAAGCTAGGCCAGTTCGTGGCAAAGAGCGCGCAACGCCCGACCACGATGGCTTATGGCATGTTTTTCATCGGCCGTCATCTCACCAAACGAACGGCCGTCGCCGTCGGCGGGGACAAAGACCGGGTCATAGCCGAACCCACCTCGGCCTGCCCGACCGTTGGCGATCATGCCGTCACAACGACCGCTGACAACTGTCTGGCCACCATTGGCGTCCACCAAGACCAGAACCGTCTCGAAGTAGGCCGCCCGATTCGTTGCGCCCGACATTTCGTCCAGGAGCAGACGGAGGTTGTCCTCAGCGGTGGCGTCCGGACCGGCGAACCGGGCCGACCGGACGCCCGGACGCCCGCCGAGCGTCGCTACAAACAGACCGGTGTCATCAGCCAGGGCGGCCGATCCGGTGGCAACGTGGACTTCAAATGCCTTCTTAGCAGCGTTCTCCTGCAAGGTCTCACCGTCCTCGACGGTCTCAGGGAGATCGTCCGGCCGACGATGGACTGTCCATTGGCCACCGAGGAGCTCCGACAGCTCCGCCACCTTGTTAGGGTTGCCGGTTGCCAGTACCAACTCGTTCATTGTGGAACTCAGTGCGTTTCCGGTCGAGGGCTTGGCGGCGTCGCCACCGCTTCCTTCTGGGCGGTGACGATTGACGCTATACCCCCGGCGGCCAGGTCAACCAGCTCGTTGAGTTGATGGCGGCCGAATACGGCACCTTCAGCGGTGCCCTGGACTTCGATGAAGTCACCCCCACCGGTCATGACAACGTTCATGTCGACCTCGGCGGCGGCATCTTCGACGTAGGGCAGATCAAGGCGGCATTGGCCATCGACAATTCCGACGCTGACGGCGGCGCAAAAGTCGGTCAGGGGGTGCTGCTTGATCTCACCAGCAGCGACCAGTCGGGCAAGTGCGTCATGCAACGCTACATATCCACCACAGATTGAGGCCGTCCGTGTGCCACCATCAGCTTGGAGGACGTCACAGTCAACGGTGACCGAACGCTCACCTAGAAGCGTCATGTCACAAACAGCGCGCAGGCTGCGACCAATAAGACGTTGGATCTCCTGATCGCGACCGGACACCCGACGCCTGATCCGATCGTTACTCGACCCCGGCAACATGTTGTATTCAGCCGTGACCCAGCCCTTGCCGCTGTCACGCATCCATCGGGGGACATCGGAGTCAACCGAAGCGGTACAAAGCACACGAGTTCGACCGAAACTCACCAGCACCGATCCATCCGCCATGTCGGTAAAGTCCCGTTCGAAGCTCACGGGCCTCAACTGGTCAACAGTTCTTCCGTCATGCCTCATTGAGCGATCCTCTGCGTCGGTAGATTTCCACTCGTCTGAACCTACCGTCGCCGGTTCAAGTTGACCCGTGACGACGAACGCGGTTCTCAGTAACCTGTCAGAAGGCAGTACCCAGAGCTACCGGCGAGAAGGCCGTGCCAGGCTGAACATTGAAGAGGCAGCGTTCAGCTCGCCGGCGACCAGCGTTCGGCATCAACCAATTCAGGGCCAAGTAGTCGACTGCCAAGGTCGGTGAACGCTGCGACATCTCCCGAGGAGACGAAGGTGTGATTGGCCTTCCTCGGCCTCTCTGGATGCTGAATACCCAAGTCACTAAGCAACCGGGCGAGAACGAAGGCCGTCTCGTCGGCCGACGAGACGAGAACTACTGCTCGTCCCACAGCATCGGAGATCGTTCGGGCCAGGTAGGGGTAGTGCGTGCAACCCAGCAGCAGGGCGTCCAGGCGGGCCGCGACGACCGGCGCCAGCAGACGTTCGGCCAACAGACGCACCTCTTGCCCAGTCGTCACTCCCCGCTCAACGAACTCAACAAAGCCGGGGCAGGCGCAGCTCATCATGTCCGCTGTTGGCTCAATCTCGGCCAGAGCCTTGTCATAGGCGCCTGACGCCACGGTCCCAATCGTCCCGATGACACCGATACGGCCCGATTGAGAAGCCTTCAACAGCGCACGCAAACCCGGTTCGATGACACCGACAACCGGGATCCGATATCGGGCCCGCAAGTCGGACAGAGCGGCCGCCGTCGCCGTGTTGCAGGCCACAACCAGCACCTTCACCCGGCGCTCGAACACGAGGTAATCGGCGATCTCGATGGCGAACCGTCTGACCAGCGGCTGGGGCCTGGGCCCATAGGGGTAGCGCGCCGTGTCGCCCAGGTAGATCAAATCCTCGTCTGGAAGCAGATCGATGGTTGCCCGGGCCACGGTTAGACCACCGAAGCCGCTGTCGAACATGCCAATGGCTTGTCGAGCGTCAGCATCCACGTACCTATGCATACCACGGTCATCGGCGGGAGGGACCGGTCATCAACTGTTTCTTTTGGCGCCCGACGGAGCCGATCGTGCAGTGGGCCCTTCGGCTCCCGCCAGCTGGGTCAAGCCACCGTCGGGTCTGTTCAGCTGATCGTCGGCGTTCTATGGTGATGGAAGCGGGAGGCTCCAAGCCTCCCCAAAGGTCTGGGGTGATGACCGGAAGAGCCGGGACCGATTCGGTCCCGGCCAACACGGTCAACGAGGTCTCGGAGACCTAAGACCGGAGGGTTCTTGGTTTGGACTCTCATCGGGTCTACAATCCTTCCGTGAGTACCGCCGACGCCGCAACGGCCTTTCACGACAGTTCCCTCATGCCGCCGCATCTTCAGGAAGAACCGGGCTCTCTTGGGCTTGGCACAGCCACCTATAACACCGATAGCCAAGTTATTGAGCTGCCCGAGATTCTGGACGGCGACGTGGGCCCAACCATCGACGTGACGACAGAGCCTTCGCTGTCGGCCCCATTGTCCGATGCGACATCGTCGCCGACTCGATCATCGGTTAGTTCGCTGACCGACAGCAACGATGCGACCGTGTCTGACCGAATCAACAAATCGGTCCTCAGCGAGCGTCGGCGGACCGAACCCGGCCTTGCCGGAGACAATGCAATTCTGCTGGCCAAGACCCAGGCCACTGCAGCCTGGGTGCAGTCCGAGACAATGTGGCGCCAGATGAAGACGATGGAGCAAAGCCTCGTCGACGAACGTGGTGAAGCTGAACGAGCTGCGTCCGAGCTTGCCGCCCTTCGACGCGAACTCGAGGCCGAACGATACGAACGAACGGCTGCCCAAGCGGCCAGCGACGAACTACGCCGCTACTTGGACCAGCAGCAGAGTCATCTCGGATTTCTCCGCGACCGGATTGTCTCCATGGAGTCGGAGCGCGACATCCAACAAAGCTGCCTTGGCTGGCTGGGTCGCCGACGGTTTCGCCGCCTGCTACAGCAGCGGTGGGAAGCCGACCCTCACTCCGCACTGTTGTCCGACACCGGCCAATCGGCGATTGGAAACCCGCTGTCGGTTTCGGACGAGCCGGTATAGCAGTCGGGACAATACAAAGATCGGCGTGCCGTCGCGTGGTCGCAGACATCATTCAGACCGGCGTTGGGATATGCCCTCGCACACGGCGCCGTCGGCCCGTGTCGAAACGCCAGTAGGCCGGGTGGCTGTCGCTAGGCTGAGTTCATGGCCGTAAAGATGGTCGCCACCAACAGGCAGGCCCGACGAAACTTCGAGATCAGCGAGACCTTCGAAGCAGGCATTGTTCTGCGCGGTAGCGAAGTTAAATCGTTGCGTGAGTCAAAGGTTCAGATCAGCGACACCTATGCCCGCTTCGAGGACGGCGAACTATGGCTGATTGGTCTACATGTTGCTCCTTACGTTCGAGCCTCGACCCACCAGCGGCTGGAACCGGCCCGCAAACGCAAGCTTCTTCTCCACCGCGCCGAACTGGACCGGCTCTATTCCAAGACCGAGCAGGATCATCTGGCCGTTGTTCCCATGGCCCTCTATTTCAAAGACAATCGAGCCAAGGTGGAACTCGGTCTCGGCCGGGGCCGCAAAACCGTAGACAAGCGGCAAGCCATCGCCAAAAGAGACGCCGATCGAGAGGCGAGGCGAGAACTCGCCCGTCGCAGCCGCAGATAGCCCATACGGCGATTCTCCTCAACGACCGACTGATCGAAATAACAGATGGCCTTTTGTCGTTACAATGGTTGAGCTTCGCTTCGGTTCGCCGATCGACGCCAGTGTTACTTGACATGAGGTCTTCACAGACTTCGACTTCGGGGCTGATCGGTTTCGACGTCGAGATGAGAAGTCGTATTTGCGACCCGAGTTGCTCAGACTCGTTAAACGGGGTTTTACAGAAGCGCCAATCAGGATGACTTCGCTCTCGCTGCCTAGTTTGTACTAGTTAGCAAGAGGAACATTGCGAGCCGCAAGGCCACGCGGGGCCGGATCATCGCAGCCCGGCAACAGAAGCGGTGATGGACGGTGAGAGAGACCACTGACAGCAGGGAAAGACCGCTGACCATCGGGAAAGACCGATCGGTTCGAACCAGCAATGGTTCACGCTGACCCGGCAGCCAGGCAGCCGCATAGCCTGATCACGGGAATGGTCGTAGCGGATTCGGTAACTCCTCGGCGGACGGGGGTTCGATTCCCCCCAGCTCCACTACGTCCGATCTCACCAGTGAGGTCGGACAGCTGGCCCGATTGAGGCGAACAGCAAATCATTCGGATTTGACTGACCATCGCCGTCTGGGCAGTTATACCCAAGGACAGCCAGGTACACTTACGTTGATGGCGCAAGCGCCGGTGTTGGCGAGAAACGATTCGAACACACTCCCTTATGTCGGGGGCTTTGTTTGCGCGCTCATCACCCTACTCATCGTGGCTAACGCCGTCCTCGGCAACTCGGCAGCGGAAGCTGACGTGGTGGGAGGCCTCACCCTCTCCGCCGGAGACTGCGCTGACGCCGTCGTCAGCTCCGATGACACCCAGGCCTACCGGGTAACCGACTGCGCCGAGCCCCACGACATTCAAGTAACCGGCCAGGTAGAGCATCCGGACGCCGGCAAAGGATTTCCTGGCGAACGGGTCATGGCCGTCTGGTTCGACACAGAGTGCGATGAAACAAACGCCGGATTTCTGGGCTCAGATGTGCTCGACACTACCCTCACCGGTGACTTCATGGTTCCAACCGAGGAGGAATGGGAGGCCGGCAACTACAGCGCCTCCTGCTTCGTGACCACCTCGTCGGCCGAGGTCGAGCTTGAACAGTCGGTAGAGGCCGCCTGGCAGGACTTCGCCCGAGAAGAGGAAGTGGTCATTTCCCGGTTGAAAGACGGTGACTGCTTCGTCGGCGATATTCCGAATGCGCTCGATCTGAGAAGCAACGACGTGGTCCAACTCGTCGACTGTTCCGACTCGTTCAACGGCGTGTTCTTCGGTCGAGGCCGACTTCCCTTCCCGGCTGGCGCCTCGATTCCAGCCGAAGAGGAGCTGACCAACGCCAGCACTTCGGCCTGTGCGGCCGAGTTCGAAGGCCACTTCGGAGAGGTGGCAACAGGATTCAGCTACCGCTTCTGGCGCCCATCCGACGCCGCATGGGACCGTGGCGACCGACAGGTCTTATGCGCCGTTCTCGATGACGACCTGATCGATGGACCATACGTTCCAACCGACTATCCAAGCTTCTTCAGCCTGGATCCCAGAGAATGCTTCAACCTCACGCCTGAGCTTACGGCTGAAGACCTGTCACTCGATGGTCGGGTCCGTCCGGTTGATTGCACCGAGCCTCATGTCGGACAGAAGATAGACATCGGCACGCTGCTCGGCGGTCAAGCCTTCCCAGGAGAGACCGAGGTTAAGCGGCTGGCCCAGGAGCCATGTGAAGACTTCTTCACCGACTTCATCGGCATTCCTCCCCAGGAGTCCGAGTACAAGAGCTTCCCGGTCTGGTTTCCTAACGCCCTGTCATGGGAAGCCGGCGATCGGCGCTACGGCTGCGCCATCTTGGGCGACGATGTCCTGACCAGCTCGCTCGAAGGCGTTCGCCGCTAACCCAGCAGTCGACTCATACCGTCGGCGTGTTGCCGCGACAGCGCGACGGCATCTGTTCAGCTGAACTCAGGGTCTTCGACCCAGGGCAGAACGTCGGGTGTGTCAACCGAGGGACGCAACGTCCAGTCCGGCTGACGCTTCTCAAGGAAGCTCTGTACCCCTTCACGGGCATCGGCCATCGCACCCAGGTATTGGACTGCCCTGGAGTCGGCCCGGTGGGCGTCCATTGGATGGCTGAAAGTCAAGCCGCGCCACAGCATCTGCCTGGCAACCGCCACCGAAACCGGAGCGGCGTTGGAGGCGATCTCAGCCGCCAATGTCTGGGCCCGACCGAGAACATTCCCATCCGCCACCAGTTGGGCAAGGCCCGCTTCGGCCGCCTCGGCCGCCTCGAATACACGCCCGGTAAAACACCACTCGGTCGCTTTGGAGATGCCGACCAGCCGGGGCAGAAACCACGATGAGCAGGCTTCAGGCGCGATCCCCCTGCTGGCAAATACGAAACCAATCTTGGAGCTCGGAGCGACGAAACGAATATCCATCGGCAGTGTCATGGTGATACCGACGCCCACGGCATGACCGTTGATGGCGGCAATCGTCGGCTTCTGCATGTCGAAGATGCGCAGCGACACTCGTCCCCCGCCGTCGCGACGTACAGGCGAACTCTCGCTGACCTCCTCCGGCCGATGGAAGGTGTCTCCACCCCGAGCCAGATCAGCTCCAGCACAGAACGCTCGGCCCGCCCCGGTGAAGATGACAGCTCGAACAGCATCATCGTCATCGGCCATGTCCATGGCCGACAGCAGCTCATTCATCATCGTTGCGTTGAAGGCGTTCAACTGGTCGGGGCGGTTCAGAGTGATGGTGGCGACACCGGCAGCGACGGTGTAGTCAATCGTTTCAAATTCAGCCATGCTCGAGTCTGTCATTGGGCGGCCGAGCCTTCCAGCAGTCCGGCAACCTCATCAAGCCGGTTAGAGGCCAGCCCTCTGCTGGTTTCGTCGTACCCGTAGTGGTCCCAGACCGACGTCAAGTTGTTACCCCCGAGCAAAAGATCAATAGACGTTCCCTCGACCAGGGCAGGGTGAGACTTCCCGCAGGCGTTGGCCAGATGGCGTAGTTCTCGCCTGAGGTTCATGATGTAGTTGGCCACCCTGACCGACTTGTCGGTCGGATCAAGGCCCCTCGTCAACCACTTGCTGTGGGTCGCCACCCCGGTTGGGCAATGCCCGGTGTGGCAGATCTGAGCCTGAATACACCCGGCGGCCAGCATCGCCTCCCGTCCGACCGCCAACATGTCGGCCCCCAGCGTCATGGCCAACAGTCCTTCTACCGGGAAGCCAAGCTTGCCGGCACCAACCCACACAACTTTCTGATGCATCTGATGGGCGGCAAACGACTTGTACACCTCGGCCATGGCCAACCGATACGGCAAAGAAACGTGATCCGAGAACGCCAATGGGGCTGCGCCGGTTCCGCCCTCTCCCCCATCAATGGCGATGAAGTCAGGCCCTCGACCGGTGCGGCGCATCTCTTCCGCCAGCTCAGACCAGAAGCGGCGGTCACCAACCGCCGACTTGATGCCGACTGGTACGCCGCAGGCCGCTGAGACCGTTTCAATAAAGTCGATCATCGATGCCACGTCACCGAAGGCAGTGTGGTGGGCTGGGCTGGCCACCGTGATGCCCACTGGAACACCCCTGGCTTCGGCAATCTCCGGTGTTACCTTGGCGGCGGGAAGCCGTCCGCCGAGTCCAGGCTTGGCTCCCTGACTTAGTTTGATCTCGATGGCTTTGATCGCCGGAGTTGCCCCCACGAGCTCCACTGCTTTGTCGAGGTCGAAACCTCCATCAGGCCGACGAGCTCCGAAGTACCCGGTTCCGAGCTGGAAGATCAACTCGCCCCCGTGTCGATGGTGGTGGCTGACGCCACCTTCGCCGGTGTTGTGCAGACACCCGGCGATTTCTGCTCCTCGGTTGAGCGCCTCGATGGCAGGACCGGAGAGCGAACCAAAACTCATTGCCGAGATGCTGACGGCTGACGACGGCCGGAACGCTCCCGTGCGCTCCCGCCACTCGCCGAGGACCTTTGCGCAGGGCAGATAGGTTTCATCCTGGTTGCCGTTGGTTGCATTATCGACGGCCGGAGGCTGATAGGGAAAGGCAGCTTGGCGCACGATCGGGTACTGCGGCCGATCCATCTTGTTGTCGGTACCAAACCCGAAGTACTGATTCTCCTTCTTGGCCGTCGAATACACCCATCGACGCTGATCTCGTGAGAACGGGCGCTCCTCATCGTTGTCGGTAACGATGTACTGCCGAAGCTCGGGTCCGATCTTCTCCAACCCATATCGGAGTCTGCCGATAACCGGGAAGTTCCTTCTGATGGCGTGACGGACCTGTAGGAGATCCTGCACCGCCAGAATGATCAACACGACGACCACGATCGCCACCACGGCAATGAAGATTGTCATGGCAGAAACGATAGCGACCGCAAACCCAACCGCTGGGAATCAGCGGCTAGGAGGGCTCGAACGTGCCGGGTCTAGGCGTCAAGGTAGCGGGTGACGGCAACACCGGCACCAACGGCACCGATGGCTGCACCGATGAGCAACAAGATGAATCCGATACTCAGCACCTGCAGGTTGGGCACCGCAAAGTCCCGGAAGACATAGCTCCCCAGGTCGGTGAAGAAGGAGTCTGTCAACCTGTTTACGGCGAAAACGGTGAAAATCGACAGGAACGCCCCCATCAGCCCCTGCAGGAGACCTTCCAGCATGAACGGGATACGGATGAACCACTTGGTGGCTCCAACGAGGCGCATCACCTCGATCTCCCGTCTTCGGGCGAACACCGCGGTACGGATGGAGTTGTACATGAGCAACGCTGCTGCCCCGGCGGCGAACAGAGCGGCGACCGCCATCACGGTCGAGGACCCCTGAGAGAAGTCGCTGATGGCCTTGATGTTGTCGGTGGCGAACTCGACATCGCTCACCCCGGCGATGGTCTCGATTTCGGTACCGAGCTCTCGGATGAGCTCAACATTGGCATCGCTGGGTTTCACTTGGAACGAGGTCGGGAGACTATCAGGCTCGACCAGCTGGAGTAGCTCCGGCTCCTCGGCGAAGAAGTTCTGGAATTCTTCGTACGTTGCTTCTCGGTCGATGTAGTCGGACGAGTCCACGAACGGCGTGGAGTCGAGGAAGTTCTGAACGGCCTGAATCTGCTCGTTCTGAATGTCCACATCCAGCCAAACCACAAACTCCACCTCGTCTTTAAACGAGGTGTTGATGCGGTCGACGCCCCGCTGAACAAGCAGAGCGACGCCCATCAACGAAAGCGAAACGGCCACGGTAAGAATCGTGGCCAAACTAAGTGAGGGGTTCCGGACCAGGTTCTGTCCGGTTTCCTTGAAGAGGTAGTCAATGCGAATTGCCATGGTGATCTCGATCGCCGGTCTCGGCAGTCTCCGATTTCGTTACTCGTAGACGCCGCGGGCCTGGTCGCGAACAATGGACCCGTGTGAAAGTTCGATGACCCGCTTACGCATCGTGTCAACGATGCCTCGGTCGTGACTGGCCATAACAACAGTGGTGCCAGTTTTATTGATACGGTCCAACAGCCTCATGATGCCGATTGAGGTCTGGGGATCCAAGTTTCCGGTTGGCTCGTCGGCCAGCAGAATCAACGGCCGATTAACGAAAGCTCGGGCTATCGAGACTCTCTGCTGCTCGCCGCCAGAAAGCTGATCGGGGTACTTGGTCATCTTGTCGCCCAAGCCAACAAGCTCGCAGATAGCGGGGACCTGCGACTTGATCACGCCACGAGGCCGTCCGATGACTTCGAGGGCAAAAGCGACGTTCTCGGCCACCGTCTTGGTCGGGAGCAGCTTGAAGTCCTGAAAGATCGACCCGATGTTGCGACGCAGCATCGGCACCTTCCAGCCCGACATCTGGCCGATGTCCTTTCCGGCCACAAATATCCGGCCGGTATCGGGCTCTTCCTGCTTATTCAGCAGACGGAGAAATGTCGATTTGCCGGACCCGGATGGACCGACAAGGAACACAAACTCGCCTTTGGTGATATCCACGTAGGCATCGAGTAGCGCAGGGCGATCCTGTTGGGGATAAGCCTTTGAAACGCCTTCGAGTTTGATCATTCAGCTGCCGCTTCCTTTTGCCATGGGCTGACGTCCGGTCGACCCGGAGTGCCTCCTGCAGATGGATCGGCCACCGGGCCGAACCAACCTCTACAGCTTAGTTCTTGTCGCCGCCCGCTCGGCGCCATCGAAGCCAGGCTTCCATGAACTGGCCAACCTCGCCGCCCAGGACGCCATCGGGGTTTCCTGAAGTGAACCCGCTTCGTTCATCCTTCACCTGCTGGTACGGCTGCAGCACGTAGCTGCGAATCTGACTTCCCCACTCGACTTTCTTGGACTCGCCGGCCTCTTCAGCCAGCTTGGCTTCGCGTTTCTGACGCTCAAGATCCACCAGTTTCATCGCCAGCATCTGCATACAGCGGTCCTTGTTCTGGTGCTGGCTCCGCTCGTTCTGGCAGGAAACGACGATGCCGCTCGGCAGGTGGGTGATACGAACCGCGGAATCGGTGGTGTTGACGTGTTGCCCACCGGCACCTGACGACCGGAAGACGTCAACCCGAAGATCCTTTTCATCGATGTCAACCTGGTCGGTGGCGTCCTCGATGTAGGGAACCACTCCAAACGAGGCAAACGCTGTGTGTCGCCGGGCATTTGAGTCGAACGGCGAGATTCGGACCAGTCGGTGCACTCCACGCTCGGCTTGCAACCAACCGTAAGCATGGCGACCGCGAATGACAAAGTCGGCTGATGTGATGCCCGCCTCCTGCCCGGCCTGGCTATCTGTCAGCTCGAACTCGAATCCTCGGCTCTGTGCCCACTTGCGGTACATCGACAACAGCATCTCGGCCCAGTCCTGGGAATCTGTTCCCCCGGCCCCCGAGTGGACTTCACAGACGGCGTCACCCTCGTCATAGCCACCAGTGAACAGGGCCCGCAACTGAAGAGCAGAAAATTCATCAGCCAACCCGCTGACCAGCTCGCCGGCCTCGACCTCAAGATCCTGGTCCGACTCCTCCCGGGCCAGTTCAATCATGGCGTCGGCATCTTCGATTTCGCCCGACAGTCGATCGAAGAGATCGAGGTCGTCTTTGACGGCGGTGAACTCCGTCTGCACGACGCGCGCCCGCTCGGGGTCGTCCCATAGATCGGGGCGACCCATTTCCGTCTCCAGCTGCGGAAGCCGGGCTCGAAGCTCTTCTATCCGCAGATAGGTATGAGCTTCATCCAGCTCGTGGCGGAGAGCCTTGAGTTCCTCGGTTAGATCGGCCATCGTTCCTTTGACGCTAGCAACGTCGAGGGCTGTCAGCCGTGACAGTGCTTGAACTTCTTGCCGCTACCACAAGGACATGGGGCGTTGCGAGGGGTCTTATCCCATTCGTCCTTAACGAAAGGCTGGGCTGAATCGGCTGTCTTCTCGGGCTGGGCTTCGTCCGAGCCCTCTTTTGAGGCCACAACATCGGTGGTCTCCAGCCGTTTGCCGGTGGTGGCCTGGGCTATCTGAGTCTGCCCTTGGGCCTGAGAGCCGTTGGTCCCCTGCTCCACGCCTTCATCGGTCGTGGTCTCGGCCGGCTTGGGCTGAACCACCTCGACATGCATGATGTAACGGATGTAGTCGACGTTGAGCGAGTGCATCATCTCCTTGAAAAGGTCGAAGCCTTCGCTCTGCCACTCGGTCAGCGGATCACGCTGGCCCATAGCACGGAGATTGATGCCCTCTCTCAGGTGAGCCATCTCGGTCAAGTGGTCTCGCCACCGTTGATCGATGAGCTGCAACATGACCTGGCGCTCGACCTGTCGCATGACCGTCTCGCCCAGTTGGGACTCCCGAGCCAGATAGCGGTCGGTTCCCTCGGTAACCACAAGATCTCGGAGCTGGTCAACGTTACGAGCCTCAAACAGCGATTCGGTCGTGTGGTCGGTCTCCCAAAAGGTCTGCAGCTCAGTGACCATCGAGTCCAGATCCCAGCTGTCGTCCAGTTTGGAATAACAGTGGGTGGCAATCAACGAGTCACCCACATCCTCGATGGCCTGCAGCGAATCTTGACGAAGGTCGCCCTCATCAAGAATTTGATCGCGGCGCTGGTAAATCACTTTGCGCTGCTGGTTGTACACCTCGTCGTACTTCAGAACGTTCTTGCGAGTTTCGGCGTTTCGTTGCTCCACCGTGTTCTGGGCCCGCTCCACCGACTTGGTGACCATGTTCGACTCGATTGGCACATCATCGGGCAATGCCCGATCCATCACCCAGTTCATGGCGCCGGTGGCGAAGATTCGCATCAGGTCGTCTTCGAGTGACAGGTAGAAGCGGCTCTCCCCCGGGTCTCCCTGGCGGCCCGAGCGACCCCGTAGCTGATCGTCGATTCGGCGGGCTTCGTGCCGCTCGGTGGCCAACACGTAGAGGCCACCTGCGTCTCGGACTTCGTCGCCACCACGCTCACAGACAGGCAGCCAGTGAGCCAGCCGCTTCTCGTAATAAGCCTCGGCTTCGTCGCTGTCGGCCTCGAGCCCCTCGGCCTTGGTGTCAGCCTCCGCCAACTTCTCCGGATTGCCGCCAAGCATGATGTCGACGCCCCGGCCGGCCATATTGGTCGCCACCGTGACCGCCCCCGGCTGGCCGGCCTGAGCCACGATGTCGGCCTCACGGAAGTGGGCTTTGGCGTTGAGGACTTCGTGGGCCACGCCCCGCTGGGTCATGAGCCGACTCAGCTTCTCCGACTTCTCGACCGACGCGGTTCCGACCAGAACCGGCTGGCCGTCGGCCACCCTTTGCTCAATGTCGTCGATAACGGCTCCAAACTTGCCGTCTTCGGTCTTGTAGATCAGGTCAGGCTGATCGAGTCGAACAACCGGCTTGTTGGTCGGTATCTGGACCACGCTTAGACCGTAGGTGGTCTCCAACTCGGCGGCGTCACTCTGGGCAGTACCGGTCATCCCGGCCAACTTGTCGTACAGCCGGAAGTAGTTCTGCAACGTCACCGTGGCCAGGGTCTGCTGCTCGTCTTTGATCTTTACGTTCTCTTTGGCCTCGACCGCCTGGTGTAAGCCGTCCGACCAGCGACGGCCATCCAGCACTCGGCCGGTGAACTCATCAACGATCTTCACCTCGCCGTCGCTGACCAGATAGTCCTTGTCCCGATGAAACAGTTCTTTGGCTTTCAACGCCGAGTTCAACTGATGAACCAGGTCGCCCTGCACGCCGGCATAGAGATTTTCGATGTCAAGAATGCTCTCGACTCGCCCGATTCCCGCTTCGGTGACAGCAACCAGACGCTTCTCTTCATCGACCTCGTAGTCCTCGTCGCGTCGGAGGCGTTTGGCGATGTCGGCGAACTGGTAGTAGATGTCGGCGGCGCCACGGACCTTTCCGGAGATAATCAACGGGGTCCGGGCTTCGTCGATGAGGATGGAGTCGATCTCGTCGATGATGGCGTAGCTGTGCCGACGCTGGGTGCGGTTGTCCGGCGTTCGGACCATATTGTCCCGGAGATAGTCGAAACCGAACTCGTTGTTGGTTCCGTAGGTGATATCACAGCCGTACTGCTCACGTTTGAACGCCTGATTGGTGTTACCCGGCACGACCAGTCCGGTGGTCAAGCCGTGCCAGTCGTAAATCTGGGACATCATCTCGGCATCGCGGGTGGCCAAATACTCGTTGACCGTGACCAAGTGCACGCCTTGGCCGGCCAAAGCGTTCAGATACACGGCGAGCGTTGAAACCAGCGTCTTTCCTTCGCCGGTTTTCATTTCCGCCACTGAACCCCAGTGCAGTGCGGCGCCACCCATTAACTGGACGTCGTAGTGACGTTGCCCCATTCGGCGCCAGGCCGTCTCGCGGATGACGGCGAATGCTTCCACCAGAAGGTCGTCGATCGAGGCGCCGTTGTCCAGTCGGTGCTTGAAGTCGGCGGTCTTGGCCTGCAGAGCACTGTCGTCCAGGCGCTGCATTTCCGGTTCCAAAGCGTTGACGGGTTCAACAATGCTCTGCGTCGCTTTCAGACGCTTGCCGTCGCCGGCTTTGAGAATTCTGTCGAGTAGTTTCATCGCATATAAAAGTCTACTGGCACAGCGTGTCCACGCTGGCGCGTCAACGGTTCCTGTCGGCTGGATTTGATGTTGCAGTAGCGGGCGACCCACCCTCGATGGGCGGATGGCGGCTTAGGCAACCGCAGCCAGCGCCACAGCGTCGACTTGGCGGGCACCGTTGGCGCGGGCCAGGCTGACAGCCGCCTGCAGGGATGAACCGGTTGTGACCACGTCGTCAACGATGATCAGGCGGTCGATGGTTTCGGTGCCCAGCCACCGCAGCGTTGGTCCGACCAACCGCTCGGTCCTGGAGCGACCGGTCTGTTGACCTCGATCAACCCGACGCAGAAGTCGACCCGGGCGGACTCGAGCCCCGGATTGGCCCGGATGGGCCCGCCGCATGCCTCGAGCCACAGCGCAAGCCAGTACGCGACCCTGGTCGTACCCACGGGTCCTCCAACCTGACCGGCTGGATGGAATCCAGGTAACAATCGTGGAAGCGTCACCCGAAGAACTGGTATCGACACATATCGATGCCGCAAGCAAACCCAAGTCTTGGAGCACGTCGGTTCGGCCGCCATTCTTGGCCGCCAGCACAACACGCTGAGCAAACTCGTCATAGGGCGACAATGCCCGACCGGTCACCGTCCCGGCGTCAAAACAAACACCGGTGAATCGCCCGCCGACAAACCGAACGCGGCAGCCGTCGCAGAGCGAGCCTCTGATGCCACCACAGCCCGGACAACGTTTTATGAACACGCTTGTGACCGTAGTCAAAGGGTCTGACATCGATCACCAAACGGCCACAACCCAAGCCCCGGAGAGAAGACGTGAAGTTGTCCGCCGACTCAGTAGCGGTAGTGATCGGGCTTGTAGGGCCCGTTAACCGGAACTCCGATGTAGTCAGCCTGCTCCTCGGAAAGCTTGGTCAACTTCACGCCAAGGGCGTCAAGGTGCAATCGGGCCACTTTTTCGTCCAGCACCTTGGGCAGGGTGATCACATCGGTCCCATAGGCTTCGGCGTTCTTGTGCAACTCGATCTGGGCCAGCACCTGATTGGTGAAGCTGGCGGACATCACAAAACTGGGATGGCCGGTGGCGTTGCCCAGGTTGAGCAGACGACCTTCGCTCAAAACGATGATGCTCTTGCCATCGGGGAAACGGAACTCGTCAACCTGGGGCTTGATGTTGATTCGCTGGATATCGCTTTGTCGGAGCAGACCGGCCATGTCGATCTCGTTGTCGAAGTGTCCGATGTTGCCGACAATGGCGCCCTGCTTCATCTCCGCCATCATGTCAGCGGAGAGGATGTCCTTGTTTCCGGTTGCGGTAATGAACACATCAGCGGTGTCAAGCACCCGCTCGATTGTGGTTACCTCATAGCCGTCCATAGCCGCTTGAAGAGCACAGATCGGATCGATCTCGGTGATGACGACGCGGGCGCCTTGGCCCCGCAGGGACTCGGCACAGCCCTTGCCGACATCGCCATAGCCCAACACGACGCAAACCTTCCCGCCGATCATCACGTCAGTGCCGCGATTGATCCCATCGATAAGCGAATGCCGGGTGCCGTACTTGTTGTCAAACTTGGACTTGGTTACCGCGTCGTTGACATTGATAGCCGGGAACTGAAGTGTGCCGGCCTCTTTCATCTCATAGAGGCGGTGAACGCCGGTGGTCGTCTCCTCCGACACACCGCGCACCTTGTCGGCCATGTCGGTGAAGAGCTTCGGGTCCTCCTGCTGGAGGCGCTTCATCAACTCAAGCACCACGACCCACTCTTCGGAATCATCCTCAGTTGGATCGGGAACAGATCCCACAGCCTCGTATTCGGCCCCTTTGTGAACTAACAGTGTGGCGTCGCCGCCATCGTCCAAAATGAGGTTGGGAGAACCGAAGTCGTCAGGCCAACGAAGCGCCTGCTCGGTGCACCACCAGTACTCCTCAAGCGTCTCGCCCTTCCAGGCGAAGA
>JAHDFR010000018.1:16608-43724 GCA_020628065.1 Acidimicrobiales bacterium | reverse complement strand
ACCTCGGTTGTGGTGGTGAATTGAGCGTCGGTGATACCGGCACACAGGCCGAGCTCTTTGAACGGGTAGTTGATTACGCCCGGCTGGGTGACGTCGGAGCCGATGATCTGTCCGTTGGCGTCGGCCGGGGCGATGCGGGTCACCGCTTCAACGCCGCTGATAATGGCGGCCTGAAACTCGGGCTGAGGGTTTGGGGTGTCGCCCACCGTGTAGAAGCCGTCGGGGATGATGCCGGGTTCCAAGGCTTGGCCGTCGCGGGCGGCCAGGGCCGGTCGGAACTCGTTCTCGTCGCTGTCGGTGGTTTCGTGCAGGTCCATGTGGACAACGAAGCTGTCGGCTCGACCGGCGACCATGTCCATGAGGGCGACCGCTTCGGGCGACGGGCTGTCAGCGTGAAATGACCGGTTGGGATCGACACAGCCTGGGTTCCACCGGTTGATGGTCTCATACCCCCAGGGGCTCACACAGGGCGCCACCAACAGGTTGATCCGGTCCCGGTACGAGTCGGCTTCAGAGGCCAGAAACCCGAGCGCCCCCTGGACCCCACTGGTCTCGTAACCGTGCACGCCGCCGGTGATGAGCACCCACGGAGCCTCAGGGTTCGGCGACGTCACGGTCGCGGCGTAAAGCGCGTAGCGCTCAGGGTCGAGCGGCAGAGCACCGTACTGGTTGATCTCGATGGGCCGGGTGAATGATTCGTTGAGCTTGTCAAGCTTGGCCAGCACCTCAGCCCGGTAGCTTCGTTGGATCGACTGTGAGTCAAACCAGGCCGCCGCCTCCTGCTCGCCCCACGGCTGGCCAGGTTGTCCGATGGGATAGAAGCGCTCCATGATGCAGCCGACTCTACTGGGACTGGCGGCCCGAGGATGCCTCGTCCGATTCTTCGGCATCCTCCTTTCGTGTCATGCTCGGACACTATGGATGTGAAAGCCGCTGTTCTCCGTGAGATCAACAAGCCGTTGAGTATCGAAGTCATCGAGGTTGACGATCCCGGTCCTAACGAGGTTCTGATCGCGACGGCCGCTGCCGGCGTCTGTCACAGTGACCTGCATTTCATGAACGGCAGCTACGCCACTGAGCTGCCGGTAGTGCCGGGGCACGAGTCGTCGGGCGTGGTGGAAGCAGTAGGCGATGGCGTAACCGACTTTGCCCCGGGCGATCACGTCATCACCTGCATGTCGGTCTTCTGCGGGCGTTGCAAGCTGTGCGTTACCGGGCGTCCGTATCTGTGTGAAAGCCATCAAGCCGACCGGCACCCAGACCGGCCTGCGCGCCTCCGTTCAGGTGGTGAGGATCTCGGGCAGCTCTACCACTTGTCGTCGTTCGCCGAGAAAATGCTGGTTCACGAGACGGCGGTGGTGAAGATCCGTGACGACATGCCCCTTGACCGTGCCGCCTTGATCGGATGCGCGGTGATGACCGGTTTCGGGGCGGTGATCAACACCGCAAGCGTTCCGGTCGGAGCGTCGGTCGCCGTCATTGGTTGTGGCGGGGTTGGCCTCGCTGCTGTGCTGGGCGCGGTCGCCGCCGGCGCGGCGCAGATCATCGCCATCGATCTGAACCCAGACAACTTGGCGCTGGCCGAACAGTTCGGGGCCACCGATCTGATAGATCCATCGACCACAGACCCGGTTGACGCAGTGAAGGGGCTCACCGGGGGAGGGGTTGAATATTCGTTTGAGGCCATTGGTCGCAAGGACACCTCCGAACAGGCCTTCGAGATGTTGTGCACCGGGGGTGACGCAACGGTCATCGGGATGGTCCCCGAAGGTCAGAAGGTTGAAGTTGACGCCTCCGAACTGCTCTACGAGAAAACGCTGCAGGGTTCAAACATGGGGTCGAACCGTTTTCGGGTCGACATGCCTGCTCTGGTCGAACGGTACATGGCGGGCCGGTTGCCTCTGGACGACATGATCGCGGAGCGTATCAGCCTTGATCAGATTAACGAGGCGTTCGACGAGCTACAGGTTGGTCGATTCGCCCGCAGCGTCATCGTCTTCTGACGGGGGCGTCCTGCTCAGGCACCTTTTGCTTCCATGTCTCTCCTGATCTCGAGTATGATAGGTTGCATAGCTAGCAACAGGTGCTTGGTATGCAACGTACTCGACTAAATGTGCCGGCAAGGCTCGGCCAGATCGCAGAGGCCCAGGACGGGTATTTCACCCGCGCTCAAGCCACCGCTGCTTCGATCGGGGACTTTGAGCTTGATAGAGCCATCGAGTACGGCCAACTCCGCCGCCTCGATCACGGTGTGTACCGCATTGTCGGTGCTGGAACCGACCCTCACGAGACTCTTCGAGCTACGTGGTTGCGCCTCACGCCGAAAGCATCGCCTCGCGAGCGCACGTACAAGCCCAAGGTGTGGGTCGCTCGAAGGTCAGCGGCAATCGTCCACGGTTTTGGAGACTTCATCGCCGATGTTCCCGAGTTCATTGCGACCAGACGCCACCAGGCCCGCACGGACGCTGCGATCGCTGTACGCAGCCGAGGGCTCAACCGATCAGATTGGACCGTGATCGACGGTTTCGCCGTCACTACCGTTGTCCGCACATTCACTGACCTGATCGCCGCCAGACATGACGGCGGCCACATCGGCCGCTATTCAGCCGACGCTGTAGCTGCCGGCGCAACCACAATCGATGCCCTGCAAAAGGCAGCAGGCGCCGGTGTCGACGTCGCAGCCGTCATCGCCATGGCAGACAAGTAGGTCGCGCCAATGGCAGCTTCTCGCCACCGGCCTGACGAGCCGTTCTCATATCGATCTGCAGGTGCATTCGATGCCGCTCTCAAGGCCCGCTTCGCCACTGCGGCCGAAGCAACGAAAAGGCCGATCAACGAACTGCGACGGCAGTTCGCCTACGACCGACTCCTAACCCGAGTGTTCACGATGCACCCCGAACGGTGGATCCTAAAGGGCGGCGCCGGGCTACTCGCTCGGTTGCCTGACCAAGCCCGCCACAGTATGGATATCGACCTCTACTACCAAGGCCAGACCGACGCCGTTACCGCCGATCTCAGCAGTGCGGCCGATATCGATCTGAAGGACTACTTCGCATTCGATGTCGAACACATCGGCCAGCTCGACGGCATCCACCCTGGCAACAAATACCGCGTTGTCGTGTTCTTGGGTGAAGTCAACTTCGTCACGTTCGGCGTAGATAGCGTCGTCGCCACCAACATGACCGCCAAGCCCGAGGAAGTCGAACCTCTCAGCCCCATCGATGTTCCGGGCCTCGTGACAATGACATATCGCGCCTACCCGACTGTGGATCACGTTGCCGATAAGCACGCCGCAATGATTACCACGTTCAATGGCAGCCCCTCCAGCCGCTACCGAGATCTCGTAGACCTCGCTCTCATCGCTACAACTCAAGCGCTCTCCGCTGATGATCTCACGGCGGCGGTGCATAGCGAGTACGCCTACCGTGGTCTTTCGGTTCCTTCATCAATTGAACTTCCGTCATCCGCCTGGGAAGAGGGCTATGACGTCGAAGCAGCCAAGACCCCAGGCTCGCCACCTGCGACTGCGACCGAAGCAATCGCTGTGGTGAGGACCCTCCTCGAGCCGGTACTCAACAAGACGGCGTTTGGCATGTGGAATCCGGACGACTGCACTTGGCGTTGACCGATCGTTCTTGTAGTGGCCGAACATCGAGGGCCGGGATGCCCTGAGTGGGCGCTGCCGATTGTCGGCGGCGACGCTACCCGCCGGAGGCGGCCATGTTCAGCATGGCCGCCATCGACTTTGACGAGACGTTGGCCCCGCAAAGGACGGCCACCACGGTACTTCCAGGGTTCTGGCCGGCCCATGTGGTGGCGGCACTGATGGCCACGCCGGCCGCCCCTTCTATGAGCTGATGGTGATCGTCGATCATTTTGCGAACGGCGTGAGCGATGTCGGCTTCGGGAACGTCGATCCACTCATCGATGAGTCGGCGGCACATATCGAAGGTGATGGTTCCGTCCTCCAGCCCGCCTGCGGTGCCGTCGGAGAACGTCGGTTTGAACTCGGGGGTGATGATGCGACCGGCCTCCACCGACGCCGCCATAGCCCGGTCATTGAGCGCCGACGCGCCGATGACTCTGGTGGACGGGGAGTGGGCCTTGATCCAAGTGGCAATCCCCGAGATCAGGCCACCGCCGCCCACCGACACGACAACCGCGTCGACCTGGCCCAGGCCCTGGTCTGTTGCCTGTTCGAGAATCTCCTTGCCGATGGTGCCCTGCCCGGCGGCGATTAGCGGATCGTTGTACGGGGAGACGTAAGCCAGTTGGTGCTCGGTGGCATGGGCCCGGGCGGCCTCTTCGGCGTAACTGCTGTCGGTCGCCTCCACCAGCGTGGTGGTGGCACCCAAGCGATGAATGTCGGCGATCTTGGACGGTGAGGCGTTGGATGGCAGGAAGATCGTGCAGCTGATACCTCGACTGGCCGCAGCCGTGGCCACGCCGATGCCGTGGTTGCCGGTGGAAGCAGTGACAACACCGGCCTTGGCCTCGTCGTCGCTGAGGGCATGCACCAGGTTGGCTGAACCGCGAACCTTAAAGCTGCCGGTGCGCTGCTGGTGCTCGGACTTCAAGTGGATCCCGGCGCCATGTCGCTCCGACAACGGCTTCGAGTGCAATAGCGGTGTTCGAAGCACGTGATCGGCGATGCGGTCTGCGGCGTCGGTTATCTGCTGAGAATCAATCATTCTGAGTGGCTCACTGTGGTTTGCTGGTGTTGTTGGCTGCGGTCATGACAAGCTCGGCGATAGCGGCGTCCTGCACACCGAGGCCGCACAGATCGGCCACCGTGATTTGATCGTCGGCGGTTCGTCCAGCCGCTGTCCCGGTTAGCACCCGACCCAGATCAACTGCTCGATGACGAAGCGACTCGGCATGCTGCAGTTCGCCGACGGCGGCGCTGACATCCACCGAGTCGCAGGCCAGAACGTCGCACTGTTCCAGCACGTCGTCGGCCAGTTCCCGCTTGCCAACCATGTCAGCGCCAACCGCCGTGACATGGGTACCCGGTTTCAACAGGTCGAAGTTCAACAACGGTTCGGTTGACGGGGTGCAGCAGACCACGAGGTCGACGTCGGCCACTGCCTCGGCAACCGAGTTGGCGGCGGTGGCGTTGTTCTCGGTTGCGAACCGTTGGGTCGTTTCCGTGGAGCGACTCCACACCGTCACGCCGGTCAGGTCGAAGGCGTCGCGGTAGGCGGCAACCTGATAGGCGGCCTGGATTCCTCCGCCGAGGATGGCCAGCGACGTCGAGCCCGGTCGGGCCAGCGCGGTGGCGGCCAGGGCGGAGGCGGCGGCGGTGCGAATTTCGGTCAGCCAACCTCCGTCGTTCAAGATGGCTTCCGGTGCGCCGGTTTCGGCCGACAGCACCGAGGTGAACCCGGAGTTTCCGCCGCCGGGGAACTGACCGGTCGCCGCTTTGAACGCGATCCATTGGCCGCCCAGGTAGGCGCCCTTGACGTGCAGCTCGCCGCCGTTGCCCAGCTTCATGGCCAACTCGTGCGGTGCCACCACGTCGTCGCCGGTCAAGGCGACAAAGGCCTGACGCATGGCCTCTCGGGCGTCCCGTAAGGAGACGAGCTGACGAATCTCAGCTTCATCCAGAATCTTCACCACCCGAGTATGTCAGCACCAAGTCGATAAACCGGGCGGTTGCTGCACGCTTCGTCGACCTGCCAAGCTGGCCGACATGAAGATTGAGCCGTTTGGGGTCGAACTATGGATGAACGAGTTCGAGAACCACTGCGACTACAACCTGGCCGAGACCTGTGTGGCTTCGTTGACTGTCGAAGAGCTGTTGGACATCGCCGGTTTGGGTCGGGGCGCTCTCGACGAGGTGATGTCGATGCGGCTGACCTACGGGGCGATCGAGGGGTCAACCCGACTGCGTACCGCCATCGCCGGGCTGTACGACGAAGTCGACATCGACCAGGTGCTGGTGGCCCACGGAGCGATCGGGGCCAACAAACTGGTCCACGAGACAGTGGTTGAACCGGGTAGCCGGGTCATCTCGGTGCAGCCGACCTACCAACAGCACTATTCGATTCCCGAGAGCTACGGCGCCGACGTTCAGATCCTGACGCTCCGCCGCGAGAACGACTACCTCCCTGACCTGGACGAACTGCATTCCCTGGTCACCGCCAACACGTCGATGATCGCCATCAACAATCCCAATAACCCAACCGGGTCGTTGATGGACGCCGCCATGCTGACCGAAATTGGCGAAATCGCATCGGCCGTCGAGGCGGTTGTGCTGTGTGATGAGGTTTACCGGGGCACCAACCAGGAGGGCACCGGCACCAGCGCGTCCATTGTTGACGTATTCGATCGTGGTATCAGTACCGGCAGCATGTCGAAAGCGTTCTCGCTGGCCGGACTACGACTGGGCTGGCTGGTCGCCCCTCCCGACCTGGTTGAAGCGGCGGAGCGTCACCGGGATTACAGCACCATCAGCGTTGGCATGATCAACGACTACTTGGCGGCTACGGCCCTTGAACACGCCGATGAGATTCTGGCTCGAAGCCGGGCCATTACCAGGGGCAACCTGGCCATTTTGAGTGACTGGGTTGACGCTGAACCTACTGTCAGTTGGGTTAAGCCTCGGGCCGGCACCACGGCCCTGGTCCACTACGACACCGAGATGCCGTCGCGGGAGTTCTGTGTGTCACTGCTGGAGCAGACCGGGGTGATGTTCACTCCCGGCAGCGCCCTGGCGGTTGAAGGGGCGGTGCGGGTCGGGTACGCCAACACAGCCGAGGTGCTGGAGAACGGTCTGCCGCTGGTCTCGCAATTTCTGAAATCGCTCTGACCAGCCGATAGAAGTACGGGTGGAGGTACGGGTACCTGTGGCCGGGCCGCCGGATCGATGCCCGCTTCCCCGCTTGACTTGATCGATGTCGGACCGGATACTTGGCACGGATCTGCAGGAGCAAAACGTATGTCTGACCTTGATGGGCCGACTCACAACCGGGTTCGGCCGTTCAACACCAAAGAGACCTACCCCAACCAGTCACTCGACAACGACCTGTGTCAGGCCGTTGTCGCCGGTGACACCATCTACCTCCGAGGTCAGGTCGGCACCGACTTTGACGGGAATCTGGTTGGCGGCGGCGACCCTGCCGCCCAAGCCGAACAGGCGATGATCAACGTGGCTCAACTGCTGGACGAGTGTGAGTCGTCGCTACGTGACATTGTGAAGATCACCATCTATCTTGTTGACCCTCGGCACCGCGAAGCGGTGTATCAGGTGGTGGGGAGACACCTTAAAGGCGTGTTCCCGGTGTCAACCGGCGTGGTGGTGGCCGGGCTGGCTCAACCCGAATGGCTGATGGAGATCGACGTCATAGCGGTGAGGAGTTGATGAGCGGCGCCGGAAATGTGAACGTGGTCAACGCCGAGAGCGTGGTGACCGTGGCTGACGACGGCCGGGTAAGGCGCGGTGCCACCCAGGGCGAGATCGGCCTGATCGCTGATGGTGCCGTGGCTATTCGTGACGGGAAGATTGTTGCCGTCGGATCGACCGGTGACGTGCTGGCCGACTGGTCGGATGAATCGGTTCCCGTGATCGACGCCACCGGCAAAACGGTGATGCCGGGCTTGGTGGAGTGCCATTCCCACCCGTTGTTCGGCGGCGAACGACACGACGAATACGCCGAGCGGCTGGGAGGGGCAAGCCTGGCCGAGGTGGCGGCCCGAGGCGGGGGAATCTGGGCCAGCGTGGTCGCCACCCGGGAGTCTTCAGACAGCGACCTGTTGACCAACATGGCCGCCGCCTTCGACCGCATGGTCAGAGGGGGCATCACAACCGCCGAAGTGAAGTCAGGTTACGGACTTACTCTTGACGACGAGTTGCACCAGCTGGACTTGCTGCAGCAGACCAGAGCGCTGACTCCGATGGAGCTGGTGATCACCTTCCTGGGTGCTCACGTTGTTCCCCGTGACATCGAAGCCGAAGACAAAGGTCAGGTGTACACCGATCTTGTTGCCGGACCGATGACTGATGCCGTGGTCGCTCAAGGCATCGCCCAGTTTCAGGACGTCACGGTCGAAGACGGTTTGTTCACGCCAGCCCAGGCGCTGAGCATCATGGCCCGCAGCCACCAACTGGGCCTGAAAACCAGAGTGCACGCTGACGCCTGGAAGCCGTCTGAAGGTTGGCGGACGGCAGTGGAAGGCGGGGCGGTCTCGGCCGAGCATTTGACCTACACGCCGGACGAAGAAATAGACCGGGTTGGTCGGGCCGACACCGTGGCCGTCGTCCTGCCGGTGGCCGAACTCATCTACATGACCGACCGTCGGGCCAACGCCAACCGGTTCATCGACAATGACGTTCCGTTGGCCATATCAACCGACTATTGCTCGTCGATCCACGCCACGTCGTTGCTGTCAACCATGACGATGGCCGGTCCATGGTTCCGTATCACGCCGGCTCAGGCCATTGTGGCCTGCACGCTCAACGCCGCCTACAGCCTTGGTTTGGCCGACCGTTGCGGATCCCTCGATGTGGGCAAGCGGGGGGATCTGCTGGTGTTGGACTGTCCCCACCCCAACGAGCTGTTTCTCGGCCTGGCCGACGACATGCTCAGCACCGTCGTCATCGGCGGAAACACCGTACTAAGAGACGCCGTACTGAGAGACGCTGTAATGGACAGCAACACTGTCGACTCACCACACCAACCACAGGGAGATCTCTGAACATGAACTCCACAACCGACCTGCGGGTGCTGTCGGCACAACAGCGGGAATCCTTCTGGCAAAACGGCTACCTGGTAGTGGAAGACGTCGTCTCCGACGAACAGCTCACCGCCATGCGCCGTGACTTTGACGCGTGGCTGGAAGAGAGCAAGTCACACGCCCAGTCCTACGGTGAGACCATCGACGGTCGAGCCCGCTTTGACCTCGAACCAGGCCACAGCGCCGAAGCGCCGGCGTTGCGTCGGGTGAACGCTCCAATAGAGGTGTCCGAGGCGTATCACGAGGTGGCGACCAACAGTGTCATGGTCGATGCGGTTGCCGACCTGATCGGCCCCAACGTCAAGCTGCATCACACAAAGATCAACTCCAAGCTCCCCGGGGCCGCCACCTCGGTCAAGTGGCACCAGGACTTTCCTTTCACTCCGCACACCAACGACGATCTGGTGACCGCGCTGCTGATGGTCGACGAGGTCACCGAAACCAACGGCCCGCTTGAGGTCTTGGCCGGCAGTCACACCGGTGAACTGCACAGCCTGTGGCACGACGGGGTCTTCACCGGCTACATCGATGATGAAGTGGCCCAGGCCTCGAAGGCCTCGGCCGACATCTGCACCGGCCCGGCCGGAGCGGTGTGTTTGATGCACACCCGCCTGCTTCATGGTTCCACCGCCAACCATTCTCAGCGGCCTCGCACGCTGATGATTTCGGTGTATTCGGCTGCCGACGCCATGCCGCTGTCGCCGAACCCGATACCAACCACCTATGAGGGCCTGGTGGTTCGAGGTGAGCAAACTAACCGAATCCGGTCAACCGTGTTTGACGTTGAGCGGCCGGAGTATCCGAAGACGGCGTCATTCTTCGATCAGCAGGCCGGCTGACCGGTGATGGCCGCGGCGACGTTACCGGGGGCGCTGGCGGCGGCCCTTCGGCAGGTGCAGGACGACACGGCCAAGCCCCGGCGGGCCATGCCCCCGACCTTCTACACCGATACCGATGTGGCGGCGGCGGAGGAATACGCCGTCTTCCGACAGGGCTGGATTTGTGTCGGTCGGGTCGACGAGATTCCCAACCCGGGCGACTTCTTCACCACCACGGTTGTGAGCGAACCTCTGGTGGTTGTTCGAGATGATGCCGGCGACGTGCAGGTGCTGTCCAACGTTTGCCGCCATCGAGGATCACAGGTGGCTGAAGGGTCCGGTACGGCCCGGCAGTTGCTGTGCCCCTACCACCACTGGTCCTACAACCTCGACGGTGGGTTGAAGCGAGCCCCACTCATGGACGAGGTCGCCGGATTTGACCCGGCGGCGTGCGGCCTGCCCCGCTTGGCCACCGAACAGTGGATGGGCTGGGTTTTCACCAACCTGGACGGTACGGCCGATCCGTTGACTCCCCAGCTGACCGAACTCGACCCCTATGTCGCCGGCTACCACCCGGAGGAAATGCGCACGGTGAAAGCCGGCCCAGAGTACTGGTCGGTTAACTGGAAGTGCCTGGCCGAAAACTTCATGGAGGGGTATCACCTCACACCGGTGCACCTGAAGACGTTGCATCCCATGACGCCGACAAACCTGTGCCAGAAAATCGAGGGCCGACCGGCGTTCACCGGTTACAAGTCCCACTATTCACCCGGATTCGAAGGCCGGCCACCCTTCCACCCGGACATGAGCGACGAACAAAAGCGCATGTCGATGATGGTGTGGATCTACCCCGGGTTTGTAGCCGCCATCTCACCCAACTCGGCGGTCTACATGAGTCTCACCCCGACAGCGGCCCAAGAGGTCCAGACTCGATGGGGGGTTGTGGCCAGGGAAGATCTGTTCGCCGAAGGCACCGCCCAGGACCGCTGGGATTTCGCCGCCAGCTTCAACGCTGAGGACAAGGTGCGTTTGGTGTCACTCCAGCAGGGCCTCAACTCTCACTATGCCACCGCCGGGCCGCTGGCACCGGCCGACTATGAGGGATGCACCTGGGACTTCTACCAGTACCTGGCCGACCGTCTGCTTCCCGATGAGTGATACCGACATCGTTGACCTTCTGGGTCACCTGGTGGCATTCCCCAGTGAAAGCCGAACCTCAAACACCGACCTAATCGACTTCTACGCCGACCGGGCGACCGCATTGGGTGGACAGGCCACCGTTATCCAGGGCGAAGTGGTTGAGGGCGAAGTGGTTGAGCGGGAAGTGGTTCAGGGCGAAGTGGTTGAGGGCGAATCGGGGGCGAACCCCAGATGTAATCTGCACATCCGCTTCGGCCCCGACACCGAGGGCGGTGTCCTGTTGTCGGGCCACACCGACGTGGTCCCGGCCGGTCAAGGGTGGGCCACCGACCCGTACCAACTGACCGGCAACGGCGACCGCCTCTACGGTCGGGGGACGGCCGACATGAAAGGGTTTCTGGCCACCGCCCTTGCCGTGATGGCACGGGTGGAAACGGCCAGGTTGCAGCGACCTGTCCACCTCGGGCTCAGCTACGACGAAGAAGTCGGCTGCGTGGGAGTGCACAGCCTGCTTGACCACCTGAAAGAGATCGACGCCTGCCGCCCCGACATTGTGATTATCGGCGAGCCCACAAGCCTCAAGCTTTGCACCGCCCACTCGGGGAAGCGGGTGTTTCAGGTTGAAGCCACCGCACCCAGCGGGCACTCCAGCCGATCAACGCTGCAACCCACCGCCGTTCAGGCCGGGGCGGCCATCGCCGCCGCCGTCTTCGACCTCAACCGGGACGAGCGGGCCGTCGACGGGTTCTCGGCCAATGTCGGAACGATCAGCGGTGGGGTGGCGGTCAACGTGTTGGCCCCGCGGTGTGCGCTGGACTTCGAGTGTCGCCACCAGGCGTCGTACGATCCCGACCAACTATTGGAACCAGTTTTCTCCACCATCGAGGAGTGGCGCGACCAGCTTCGAGCCCAGGGCGGCGACCTCACCGTCAACCCGACAGTCGCCTACCCGGCGCTGGCCACATCGCAACAGGACGTTGCCGTCGAGCGGTTGCACGCCGTATTGGGCCGACCGGACTTCGGGCAGGTCTCGTTTGGCTGCGAAGCCGGTCTGTACGCCGATGCCCTGCCGGCGCCGGCGGTCATCTTTGGCCCCGGTGATATCGCCGACGCTCACCGCCCGGACGAGTCCGTGCCTGTTAGTGATCTGGAGCGGGCGGCGGCGGCGTTGTCGGCCACGGTGGAGCAGTTCTGTATGGAGGTGACCTGATGGGGGTTGGCGACGACGTGACCAGCGAGACCGGCGAGATCGAACCGGAGGCCGTCGACACCCGTGTTGTCGACACTGATGTCGACACTGTTGTTGTTGACACTGTTGTTGTCGGCGGCGGTCAGGCCGGTCTGGCCATGAGCGAACACTTGAGTCGACGTGATGTCCCCCACGTCGTACTGGAACGTGATCGGATCGCCGAGCGTTGGCGCACCGGTAGGTGGGATTCCCTGGTGGCCAACGGCCCGGCGTGGCATGACCGTTTGCCGACGCTTGAGTTCCGAGACGTCGGCCCGGACGAGTTCGCCAGCAAGTCCGAAATGGTCGCCTACTTCGAGGAGTACGCCGAAAAGATATCGGCTCCGATCCGATGTGGAGTTGAGGTCACATCGGTCGCCCGCAACACCGGACGGTTCGGGTTCCGGGTTGAAACCTCGTCCGGGCTCTTCGACGCCATGAACGTCGTTGTCGCCACCGGTCCGTTTCAGCGGCCCGTCATCCCGCCACTGGTGCCCGATGACGCCAAGGTCGAACAGCTCCACTCGCTCCACTACAAGAACCCGGATCAGCTGGCTCCAGGCGCGGTTCTGGTGGTGGGGGCCGGTTCCTCCGGTGTTCAGATCGCCGACGAAATCATGCAGTCCGGGCGGCGGACCTTTCTGTCCGTAGGCCCTCATCATCGGCCGCCCAGGTCGTACCGCGGCCGGGATTACGTTTGGTGGTTGGGTGTGCTGGGGGAGTGGGACGCCCCGGCGGTCACCCCGGGGATGGAGCATGTGACCATTTCGGTCAGCGGGGCTGACGGAGGCAAGACCATTGATTTCAGACGGCTGGCCAATCAAGGTATGAACCTAGTTGGAATGGCCGAGTCGTTCGATGACGGGACGCTGCGGTTCGCTTCCGACCTGGCCGACAACGTGGCCCACGGTGACGCCAACTATCTATCGGTTCTTGACCGGGCCGACGCCTTTGTTGAACAGTACGGCTTGGATCTTCCCCCAGAGCCGGAGGCCCGGGTTATGGATCCCGAGCCTGAGTGCCTCACCAACCCCATCACCGAGTTGAACCTGGAGGGGGAGCGCATCTCCACCATTATCTGGGCCACCGGTTACACCGTTGACTACGACTGGTTGAAGGTCGACACCCTCGACGAAGACGGACGCCCCGATCATTTTCGAGGGGTCGCCTCAGAGCCGGGGGTGTACTTTCTCGGCCTGCCGTGGCTTACCCGACGGGCGTCGTCGTTTGTCTACGGCGTGTGGCACGATGCCAAGTACCTGGCCGACCACATCGCAGCCCGGCGCGGTTACCTCTCGTACCCGTCGTAGTTCCTCGTAGTGTCGGCTGTGTCTATGCGCCTTGGCTGCGGGGTCGTCCGGGGTTGATGTAGACCGATCGGGTGCGGGTGAAGAAGTCGTGGGCGGTGTCGCCCTGTTCCCGGGCGGCGTGTCCTGATGACTGCTTCTCCCCTCCGAACGGGACGTGCAGTTCGGAGCCGGTGGTGGGGGCGTTGATTTTGATCAAGCCCGCTTCAAGTTCGTTCACCGCCCGATCGATGCGCCACAGGTCGTTGGTGAACACCGACGCCGACAGTCCGAAGTCGGTGTCGTTGGCCAGGGCGAACGCTTCGTCTTCGGTGTCGACCCGAACCACGGTGGAGATGGGGCCGAACACTTCTTCGGTCCAGATGTCGAGGCTGGTGTCGCCGGTCAACAAGGTGGGGGCGAAGTAGCAGTCGCTGGTGTCGGGCACCGCCGCGGTGGCTACTACTTCCGCTCCTTGGGCTTTGGCTTTGTCGAGGCCTTCGGCCACTTCAGCCCTGGCTCTTTCGCTGACAATGGGGCCGATGGCGGTCGCCGGGTCCAGCCCGTCGCCAATGCTGAGAGCCTTCACCGCAGTGCTGAGACGATCGACCAGTTCGTCGTAGACCCCGCCGACGGCGATGATACGTCGGGTGGCCGTGCACTTCTGGCCGGTTGAGCCCATGGCACCGTTGACCACCATGGGTACGGTCATGTCGAGGTCGGCGTCGTCGAACACGATTGACGGGTTGTGGCCGCCGAGTTCAAGTTGGACCCGGCCGTTGCGGGCGGTCACGGTGTCTCGGATGCCAAAGCCGACGGGAACCGATCCGGTGAAGGTAACCCCGTCAACCCGGTTGTCGGCCACCAGCGAGTTGCCCATCGAGCCGGGGCCCAGCACAAGGTTGAGCGCTCCTGCGGGTACTCCGGCGTCCTGGAACACTTTGGCCACAGCCACTGCCACCAACGGGGTGTTGGACGCCGGTTTCCACACCACGGTGTTGCCGGCGGCCAGGGCGGGGGCGATCTTCCATACCGGGATCAGGACCGGAAAGTTCCACGGGGTGATCACGCCGACCACGCCTAAAGGAGCTCGTAGCGTGCGGATGGTCTCTCCCGGGTTGGCCGACGGATAGACCGACTCGCGGGACATCTTTATCACTGCGGCCTGGTAGCGGCAGGTTTCGGCTGATGCCATGGCCTCGCCCCGGCTCTCGCCCAGCGTTTTGCCTTCTTCCAGAGTGAGGATTGCGGCCAGCTCGTCGGCTCGTTCCTCGAACAATACGGCGGCCCGCTCCAGGATGGCGGCCCGCTGCTTGAAACCGGCGTCTCGCCATGGACGCTTGGTGTCGAGGGCGGCGGCGATGGCGTCCGAAGCCACCGATGCGTCTCCCGCCGAGTATTCACCGACCGGCTCGCTTGGTCGGGCGGGGTTGGTGCTCACCGCCGTATCGCCGGAATGGACCCACTCACCGTTGATGAGGTGGGCACCGGTAGGAATGGGAGGAAGCTCGATTGTCGACATGGTGTTGAGGGTACCGTCCGGCTTCTCGGTGTCAGGAGTCGTGGCGACAACCGTTGACTGGAACTTGCGGCGTGTTGGCGATTCGGGCTCTCTTTAGGGCGCACTACTAGGCCCCTTATGTGTTGCCAGTTGTAATGGCAGTTTAATTCGAGGTGGGCTACGATTCGAAACGTGCTGCCGACGGTGAGGGACGTGGCCGATTGACCAGTAGCCGTACCCCGGTGTCAGAATCGGTACCGGCTCGACAACGGAGAAACAAAACGTGAGCAACGCTGCAAACCGGACCGACTTCCAGGGAACGATCGGCCGCACGTTGGCTGACTCCGAGCCGCACTTCGTTGAGGCCGCCCATCCGGGGGAGGATGCCCCAAACGTGGTCATCGTCTTGTTGGACGACACCGGGTTTGCCCAGTTCGGCTGTTACGGCTCCGACATCGACACCCCGAATGTTGACGGGCTGGCCGCCAATGGGTTGCAGTTCACCAACCTCCATGTGACCCCGCTGTGCTCACCGACCAGGGCGGCGCTACTAACCGGGCGCTCCCAACATGCCGTTGGCATGCGGGGCGTTTCCAACTGGCGGACCGGGTTCCCCCATCAGCTGGGCCACATCTCCAACTCGGCCGCCACCATGGCCGAGGTGCTGCAGGCCGAAGGGTACGCCACCTTCTGTACCGGCAAATGGCATCTGGCCCCAACGCGCGACATTTCGGCCGCCGGGCCGTATGACCAGTGGCCACTGGGTCGAGGGTTCGACCGCTTCTACGGGTTCCTGGAAGGTGAGACCGACCAGTTCCACCCGGAGCTGGTGCGCGACAACACCCACATCGACCCTCCGGCTTCGCCCGAAGACGGCTACCACGTCAGCGAAGACCTGGTCGACCAGCTGCTGCTGATGATCAACGACTCCAAGGGTGTCCGACCCGACCGCCCGTTCTTCGCATACCTGCCCTTCGGGGCAACTCACGCCCCCCATCAGGCACCGCAGGCCTACATGGACAAGTACCGGGGGCGGTACGACGAAGGCTGGGACGTCATCCGCCGGCGGTGGTACGAGCGTCAGATCGAGTTGGGGGTGATTTCGGCCGACACCGAGCTGGCACCCCGCAACCCCGGGGTTGAAGCCTGGGATGACATGCCGGAAACCGATCGCCGATTGGCGTGTCGATTGCAGGAAGCGTTCGCTGCGTTTCTCGACCACACCGACGACCAGATCGGCCGCCTGGTCGAAGGTCTTCGCCACATGGGCGAGCTGGACAACACCATCTTTGTTGTGCTGGCTGACAACGGTGCCTCCCAGGAGGGCGGACCGTTCGGGGTCATGCACGAGATGAAGTTCTTCAACGGGATCCTGGAAACCCCGGACGAGGCGATCAAGCGCATCGACGACATCGGTGGCCCCCGCAGCCACACCAACTATCCGTGGGGCTGGGCCCAGTGCGGCAACTCTCCGTTTCGCTGGTACAAGCAGAACACCCACGAGGGTGGTGTGCATGTCCCTATGATCATGCACTGGCCGGCCAAACTCGGGACCGAGGTCGCCGGGACGCAGCGTCGCCAGTTCGTCAACGTGTCCGACATTGCGCCCACCCTCTACGACGTGCTGGGGATCACCCCACCCGACGTCTACAAAGGCGTCGAGCAGATGCCGGTTACCGGCCACTCGTTCCGCTCGGTACTGGAAGACGCTGGTGCGCCGGCGACCAACACCCTGCAGTACTTCGAGAACGCCGGCAGCCGGGCTCTCATCACCGAGATCGGCGGCGTTTGGTGGAAGGCGGTGACCAAACACAACCAGGGCGACGACTTCGACACCGAACTGTGGGAGCTTTACAACCTGAGTGTCGACCCGTCGGAGTGCCGCAACCTGGCCGAGGCCGAGCCGGAGCGGTTGGCCGAACTGCAGGAGCTGTGGTGGTCCGAAGCGGAGCGTCACGGCGTGCTACCTCTGGACGATCGAGGGTTCGAGCTTTTCGCCCCGGTGCGTCACGATCGGTCACCTCATCGCACCGATCGGCGTTACGTCTACCGTCCTCCTATGACGTCCATCCCGGCGCAACCGTCACCGGCCCTTGGCGGGTACGCCTTTGATCTGACAGCTCGGGTGACGTGCGAGCCTGGCGACGAAGGCGTCTTGTGGGCCACCGGCACCATGAACTCCGGTTGCTCGGTGTTTGTTCAGAACGGTCGGCTGGTGGTTGACTACAACGCCTTTGACGATCACACCATCGTCGAGTCAGCCCTTGAGGTGCCCGACGGCGACGCCACGCTACATGTTCGGCTGCAGCGGGACAGCGCCTCCACCGGATGGGTTGAAGTGTCGATCAACGGTGAGCCCTGCGGTCGGGAAGCCGTCCCGTTCTATATGCGCATGGTGTCGTCGGTGGGTTCCAGCATCGGGAAGGACCACGGCTCGGCCGTGTCACAGCGTTACGCCGCTCCGTTCGCCTTCACCGGGACGCTGCACGACGTCACCATCGAACTTCCCAGGCGGCAGGATCCCGGCCAGCAGTCGGCAAACGCAGCGGCGGAAATGTCCCGGCAGTGAATCTATGACGGGGTAAGGCCTCGCAGCCGCTCGTTGCGCCGACGCAAAAGTTCAATGGTGGTCAGGAGAATGATCGAGAATCCGACCATCATCGTGGCCACCGCCAGAATGGTCAACGAAATCTGCTCCCTGAGGCCGACGAACATCTGCCACGGAAGAGTCTGCACCTTCTGAGAGCCGATGATGGTGATCACCACCACCTCGTCGAACGAAGTGATAAAGGCAAAGAGCGCTCCGGAGATCACGCCGGGAAGAATCAGCGGCATCTGGACTTTGAAGAACGTCCGAAGTGGCCCTGCTCCCATGCTGGCGGCCGCTCGAGTCAGCGACTGATCAAAGCCGACCAGCGTCGCTGTCACGGTGATAATGACAAACGGAATGCCGAGCACAGCGTGGGCCAGCACGATCTTGATGAATTCCACCAGATCCTGTGGAAGCCTCAACGTGTCCTGCATGAAGTTGCCGAGCGGAGCGTAGAAGAAGAACATTCCGAGCGCCGAGATGATCAATGGCACAATCATCGGCGAGATAAGAATCGCCATGATGGCCCGCCGTCCGGGAACGTGCCGCTGGGACAGGCCGATGGCGGCCAGCGTCCCCAGTGTCACGGCAATGATGGTCGCGGGGATGGCGATGCGGAACGAGTTCCAGATGGCGGTGGTCCACTCCGGGTTGGTGAGCGCATCCTCGTAGTGCTTGAGCGAGTACGCATCCGGCTGGAACGTCAGCATTCCTTCGGTGTAGGTGAAGAAGTCTCCGGCCGAGAAGCTGAGCGGAATGATGGCCACGATCGGAGCCACCAGGAAGAAGAAGATGAAACCGCACAGGACTCGCAGACCGTAGTGCCAGATCTTCTGGGCAGGAGTTGTATAGGCGGGAAGAGTAGCCACAGATGCTCCTATCCGAGTTTCACGTTGTCGATGCCGACAACCCGGTCATACACCCAGTACAACACCAGGACTGCAACCAGCAACATGGCGCCGAGAGCAGCGGCCAGGCCCCAGTTGAGGGTGCTTTGAATGTTGTAGGCAATGCGATTGGAGATGAAGATTCCGGTTGTGCCTCCCACAATCTCCGGAGTGATGTAGTAGCCGATGGCCAGGATGAAAACCAGAACCCCTCCGGCCCCGATGCCGGGAACTGATTGGGGAAAGTAGACACGCCGAAAGGCGGTGAAGTCGGTGGCCCCCAGCGACTTGGCTGCCCGAACGTACGACGGCGGAATGGTCTTCATCACCGAGTACATGGGCAGGATCATGAACGGTAACAGTATGTGGGTCATGGCCACGATTGTTCCGAACTGGTTGTACATCAGCGGAAGCGGTGAACCTATCAGCCCCATGGAGGTCAACGACTCGTTGATGACCCCCTGCTCCTGTAGCAGCACCTTCCACGCCGAGGTTCTTACCAACAGCGATGTCCAAAACGGCAGTAGGACAAGAATTAGGAGCAGGTTGGCGTTGCGTTCCCGCGAGTTTGAAAGCAGCCAGGCGATCGGGTAGCCGAGTAGGGCGCAGATCACGGTGATGATGAGCGACAGGCGGATCGTCCGCCAGAACAACATGAGGTAGATGGCCTCGTCATCGGGGCGGGCCTGGACGCCGTCCACATCGAGGTTTCGATCAACGGCGTTGGCGTAGTAGCCGGTCGTGTACTCACCGTCGTAGGTCTGAATGGTCTGCCAGATCGAAGCTTGACCCCAGGTGGCGTCAACGTCGATTAGGCCCGCCTTGGCCGCCTCGGGGCTGGAGGTGTCGATGTCTTCAGCCGCTCGACCGAGCTGACGGAACTTGGATGCGACGCCGGCGGTCTGGTAGTTGAGCCGTCCGCCGACCACGGTGTGGCGGCGTTCGTCAGCTGCTTTTTGAATGTCGAGGACAAACGCCTCGTAGACCTCGGGAGGCGGGGTGTCATCAGGACCGGATGCCGTCCAACCTTCAAGGGCGACCACCGTTCTCGGCAGCGTTTCCGGTACAACACTGTTGTCGACCGACCGCAGGAGCATGCCCACGATCGGCACGATGAAGCTAATCAGAACGAAGACCAAAAGCGGTGCGATCAGGGCCAACGCCCGGATCTTCTGTCGCCGCACCGACCGATTCAAACTGCGGGCCAACGGCGTGCCGTCGGCCGCCAGGATCGGTCCGTCCTCGGGTGGAGCGCCTGCGTTGCCTGCGTCAGGTGAGGTGACGGTGTCGGTCATGAGTGATCGTCTTGCTTCCGTTAAGTCGTACCGGTTTTGATGTGAAGACCCCGGGGACGGGACGATGTGTCCCCGCCCCCGGGCTGTCTTCAGTCAGTTGGCGTTGGCTGGGATCAGCCGGCCAGCCAGGCCTGATACTTGGTGTCGATGTCGTCCCGGTAGTCGGCCCAGAAGTCGTACTGGGTTACAAAGATGTTCTCGGCGTTGGCCGGGTCGGTCGGCATGTGCTGAGCCATGTCGATGCCGAGCTCGGCGTGCTGGCCGACCAACGGAGCCGAGGAGGCTCGAGCCGGGCCGTACGAGATGTAGGCGGCCTGGTCGGCCAGGCGCTGGGTGTCGGTGGCGTAGTACACGAAGTCCAGCACTGCTTGGAGGCGATCCTCCGGCAGGCCGGCGGGGATGACCCAACCGTCGTAGTCGTACATCTGAGCGTCCCACAGCATGCCGATTGGCTGACCCTGTTCCTCGATGGCTGAGAACAGGCGACCGTTGTAGGTCGAACCGATCACGATTTCGCCGTCGGCCAGAAGCTGCGGTGTGTCAGCGCCGGCGTCCCAGAAGATGAGGTCGTCCTTGATGGTGTCGAGCTTGGCGAGGGCCTGATCCTGGCCCTCAGGTGTTGCCAACACGTCGTAGATGTCGTCCTTGGCCACGCCGTCACACAGCAGGGCCCATTCCATGTTGTTCAACGGGCGACTTTCGAGGGCACGCTTACCCGGGTAGGTCTCGGTGTCGAACAGGGCGCAGATGTCAGTGGGAGGCGTGTCACCGACGAGGTCGGTGCGGTAGCCAACGGTGGTCGAGTACACGATCTGGGGGATGAAGCAGTCGCTGACCAGGTTCTCGCCGAAGTCTTCGACGGCCGATGAGCCGTCGTCGCCGGGGGCGACCATGGTGTCAAAGTCGATCTCCATGACCAGGCCTTCGTCGCACAGGCGGATGGCGTCGGCACCGACCACATCAACCAGGTCCCAGGTGATGTTGCCGGCTTCGGACTGGGCCCGGATCTTGGCCACGGCGTCAGCCGAGCTTTCGTCCCAGATGAAGCTGACACCGGTGTCAGCGGTGTACGGCTCGGTGTAGGCCTTCTGCTGTGAGGTCTGGTAGGCGCCTCCCCACGAGACCAGGGTCAGCTCGATGTCGCTATCGCCGCCCTCGTCTTCCATGGCTTCGTCGTCTCCGTCTTCCTCCTCCATGGCCCCGTCTTCTTCGGCCGCTTCTTCTTCGGCTGCGGCGTCGTCGGAGGTCTCCTCTGCGCCGGCGTCGTCAGTCTCTGTGTCGCCGGAGCCACCACAGGCGGCCGCCGTCGCTCCGAGAGCAAAGAGCAGGGCCATCAGCCCCAACAGTCTCTTCAGTTTTGTGGTCATTTGGTGTCTCCCATATGCGATGGTGCGCCGGTATTTCCGAACACTCCGTCGAGCTAAGTGGTGCCCTTGGGGGCAGCGATTGCGGCTGGGTCGAGGGCTCGGCAGTCCTCGGTGCTCCAGGTCACCTTGGTTGTGGCGCCAATGGTGGGCGCGTTGGCGCTGGCGGCATTCGGCATTTTGACGATGAACTCGTCGTTCCCGAGAACATCGAGTCGACATCGAATGTGGTCGCCCAGATAGATCAGCTCTTTCACTTCGGCGTCGACCACGTTGTCTCCGGCGTCGCCGAGGCTGATGCGTTCCGGCCGAATTGACAGCTGGGTCTGATTGCCCCCGCCGTCACCGCAGTTCACCGGCAGTGCCGTTACCACGGTGCCGTTGACGTCGACGTAGGCGACATCAGCATCAACCCGGTCAACCGTGCCGACAAGTCTGTTGTTTTCGCCGATGAACTGGGCCACAAACGAGTTGTCCGGCCGCTCGTACAGTGTGGACGGGTCGGCGAGCTGTTGGATTTGTCCGTCGTTGAATACGGCAATCCGGTCGGACATGGTGAGCGCTTCGGACTGGTCGTGGGTGACGTAGACGACGGTGACGCCCAGCTCCTCGTGAATGTGTTTGATTTCGTATTGCATTTCCTCTCGAAGTTGCTTGTCGAGCGCGCCGAGAGGCTCGTCCATCAGCACCAACTCCGGATCAAATACAAGTGCTCGGGCAACGGCGATGCGTTGCTGCTGCCCACCGGAGAGCTGCGCCGGTCGACGATTTTCGAAACCACTCATGCGGACCATGTCCAGCGCCCGTTGCACCCGTGACTGTCGGTCCGTCTTGTCGATACCACGCACCTCGAGCGGGAACGCCAGATTCTCAGCCACGCTCATGTGGGGGAACAGGGCATAGTTCTGGAAGACCATCCCGATGCCCCTTTTGTGAGGGGCAATGTTGTCGATCGGGCGGCCGTCGAGCCGTATCGAACCGTGCGTCGGAGTCTCGAAACCGGCGAGCATCATCAAGCAGGTGGTCTTGCCCGAGCCGGACGGCCCGAGCATGGTCACAAATTCACCCCGCTCGATGGCCAGATTGAGCCTCTTGACCACGAGGGTCTCACCGTCGTAGCTCTTTTGGACGTCGTCGAAAACGACGTACCCGTCGCCTCCCCTGGTACTCCCGTTCATCGTCTCCCCTGATAAACCTGACGATCGCCGCTGACCCGCCACCGCTTGAACTGCAGCGTTGCACGGACCAGCCTGTCTTATCGCAAGTTTGGATATGCCGAGCTGGCCTACTTCGGCTTCAAGGATAGTTGAGATGGTTGACTTGTGTCGAGTTTGCTCACGGCTGGGCGATTGGGCCTCGTTAGCCGGTGAAGCCGGCTTCTTTGTGTGAGCCGTCGCACAGCGGCTTTGATGCCGAGTGGCAGCACCGAAAGTCTGCCCGCCCAGCCGGGTCGTTCACCGATGGTTGAATCAGATTATTGTGTCGTCCGGTTCGATCCCGGCTTCCCGAAGCTGTTGCTCAAGCCCAGCGGCCCGCTGCTCGTAAGCTGCGACCTGCTGCTCAAGCCTGAACAACCGTTGTTCTAGCTCGTCCGCCTGTTGACGGGCACGGTCCACCAGCTGGTGGTCGCTCCGAGCTGTTGTGCCGTCGGGCATGATTACAGTGAGCTGGCCGTCGTCGAACCGCAGACGCAGACCGCCCAGCTCGGGTATCGGGCGGTCATTCCAACCCTCGGCCGTAATCCAGGCCTCGGCTTCCTTCGGGCTTGGTGCGAATCGTTCGATGGTTTGAGACTCGTCGACACCGACGACGTAGGCCGTGGTACCGAGTTCGGCGTACCGGGCGAGTTTGGTACGCAGCGAGTTGTAGCCGTCAGACTCTGGCGGTAACTCGACGACGACGACGGCCGGTGGTCCGCCGGTCTTGTCCTGGCGGTACGAGTTGAGACTGTCGCCGGGTTTGGCGTCGGGAGGTGCGATAAATGCACCGACCGGGAGCACCATGATGTCGGGGGCGACAGCGTTGCCGCCGTCGGATGGATACCAGTTCATGTCGCGGAGATCTCGAAGTGGTCACCAAGCTAGTGATGACCTGTGACGTTGTGATCGGGTCAGGTATTGGCCTGGAGGAACTCGATGTTCGCCGGGACGAGTCAGATGGTGAGCCGATCGAGGTAGTTGGCCACCCCGTCGCTTTCGACAGGGTCGGTGACGGCATCGGCCACAGCCAGCAGATCGGGGTGACACTGTGGCCCCATGGCAACGCCTCGGCCGACCCACTGGAACATCTCGATGTCGTTGGTGCCATCGCCGAACGCTGTAACTTGAGCCGCGTCCAATCCGAGGTGTTGTGCCAGCTGGGCGATGGCCACCCCCTTGTTCTGACCCGGTGGCATCACCTCGACCAGCGGTAGCTGGACGCCGCAGTAGACGGCAAAGCGTTCGTTCAGGTGACGTTCGACCAGTCGAGCCAGGGCAAAGATGTCGCGGTCGTACTTGGGATGGAAGAAGATCACCCGCTGCACGTCCGGTTCCCCGCCCAGGACCCTGTCATTGCCTCCGCCCCCGGCGGACGCCGCTGTACTCATCGCCGCAGCGGCATCGGCCACGGGTTCTATCCGATGGCGACGCAATGGTATTCGCTGCTCGAATCCCGGCTCTTCCAGGTTGGTGTCGTCGTGTAGTTCGACGGCGACGCCTACACCCGGCACGGTGGCCCGGACCGCCTGTATCAACGAAACGACGTCGGCCCCGGGAAGAACGGCCTGAAAGATCTTGTCGTCTGTGGCCACATGGGTGACGGTGCCGCCGTTGCCACAAATGACGTAGTCGACCGGGCCGGTGACATCCAGGGTCTCCGCGATCGATGCCCTGGCCCGCCCGGTGGCGATGGCGGTGTGGACGCCGAGCGCTCTCAGGCGGGCCAGCGCCGCCGTGGTTCGAGCGCTACAGATGCCGTCGTGGTCGATCAGCGTGCCGTCGACGTCAAAGACAGCCAGTTGGGGCAGGGTCACCCGTCGAGCCTAGGTTCTTCAGGCTCGACCCGCGATTCCCAAACCGCGATTCTCAGCCCCTTGACCGTATTGTCAGCCGGTGAAGCCGGCTTCTTTGTGTGAGCCGTCGCACAGCGGTTTTGTTGCCGAGTGACCGCATCGGCACAGGGTCACCCGGTTGCGAATCTCGACCGGTTGACCGTCGGAGCGTTCAACGGCGATTCCGCCGCTCAGCCACAACGGCCCGTCGGGGATGATGGCGATTTCGGTCGGCAGGTCGGGTTCGATCTCCGACCCGGCCACCTCGTAGGTGAGGGCGCCGGACGGGCATCGCTCGACCATGGCCATCACCTGGCTGCGGACAACGGTGTCGTCGGTCTTGGGGGCCATCTTCCAGACGTTGGTGATCTGGTTGCCACAGAAACCAGCGTGTACGCAGATTGATCGGTCGTCGTAGACGTCGATCCCGGTGCCGGGGTAGGCGGTCCGCCGCGATCCGTAGTCGTCGGTGGCTGCGGTTTCGGTGCCGTCGAAGCCGTTGTTGGAGTGGGTCCCGTCGCAGTACGGCTTGTTGGCCGATCCTCCGCAGCGGCAGAGAGCGTAGGCCGCTCCCTCGTCGGTCACCTCGCCGGTCTGCCAGGTTAGAGGCTCGCCGTGTTCGGAGACGATCGGCGTTTTTGTCCGTAGCGGAACGGCTCCGGTGACCACGTAGGGTCCGTTGGGCTGAACCTTCAGCTTCTGATCCGGTTGTTTCGATGTGGACTCTGCGTCGGCCTGTGTTTCGGGCTGTGCGTCGGACATGGGGTGGTCTCCTCGGCGTGATTGGTCGGGCGGAGAGCGTTCACGCCCTCAAGTTGCGCCCTCAAGTTCACAGTAGTGACGATTGGATCAGTCGGCCAGGGCGGCGAGGATCTTCTCCAGCTGCTCCCGAAGATCTTGATCGGCCAGTTCACCGGCCTCGGCGTCGAAGGTTTCTCCGAATCGGCCGATGCCCAGGCTGCCGACCAGTTCGGCTCCGAAGAAGGGTGCCGCCATCGTTGCGCTGCCAAGGACGCCGGCCCCGGCTCGCGGTCCGGGGCTGGCGGCCAGCATGACCACCTTCTTGCCCTGGTAGACGGCCATGTCGATCCGTGACATCCAGTCGTAGACGTTCTTCCAGGCCGAGGTGTACGAGCCGTTGTATTCGGCGAACGACACCAGGACGGCGTCGGCAGCCCCGATTTGGTCATAGAGTCGACGAGCCTGCTCCGGCACACCGCCGTCCTGTTCGCGGCGTGGGGTGTAGATCGGCATTTCGTAGTCGTTGAGATCAAGTATCTCGACGTTGGCGTCGGCTATGAGTCCATCTTCGAGCAGCCGGGCGGCGTGGCCCAGTAGCTGGCGGTTGATTCCGTTTTCGCTCGCTGTTGCCGGGATTGCCAGGATGTTCATTTCATGCTCCTCGTCCTGTGGTGAGTCTGCGTTCTTGCCGTGGACTCAGTCGGTGGTTCGCCGTCGACATTTCGTAATCGTTGGTTCTTAGCCTGTAGTTCACTTGACGTGTCAAGTAGTTCTGACATTCAACATACGCTGGATTGCTTGACGCGTCAACAGATAGAGTGATGGTGTGACGAAGAGAACACCCGACGACCAGCCGCAGTGGTTGAATGCCGACGAGGCAGTTGCCTGGCGGGCCATTCTCACTCTGGTTCAGAGGGCGTTCCCCGAAATCGAGCGGGATATGAGAACCAAGCACGACCTGCTCGGGGTGCACTATCACATCCTGGTGACGTTGTCCGAAGCGCCCGGCCGGACAATGCGACTGTCCGATCTGGCCGCCTCGGCCGACCTGTCTCAGAGCCGACTAACGCACCGGATGAAGACATTGATAGACCGGGGAGACGTTGCCATCACCGAACACCCCGACGATCGAAGGGCCAAGCAGGCCACGCTTACTGATGTCGGCTTCGCCCGGCTGGAAGCGGCCGCTCCCGACCACGTGGCCACGGTACGGCGAGTTGTGTTCGACCACCTGACACCAGCCCAGACCGTCGCTCTGGCCGAGGCGCTCGGGCCGGTGGCGGAAGCGTTGTGCTGTCACCCCGAGTACCTCAACCCCAACGTCGGCCAGAACACGCCCTAGCCTCCATTGGCATGTCGGTCACGTCGATTGCGTCGGCCTGACGTTCAACCGACGGCCAACCCCTCTACCATTACCCGGCGACAGGCATCCAAGACTTGAGGTGGACACACATGGGTAGGAGCCAATGGGCACGGCTTGGTCTTTAGGCGGCAGCGCTGATCGCCTTTGCCGCTGGTTGCGGTGGCGATGACGACACCGCCGACAGTGGCACGGCGAGTACCATCGACCTGAACGCCGATGCGGAGCCGACCGGCCAAGATGGCACCGATAGTGACACTAACGACGGTGACACAACCAATAGTGATGCTGTTGGTGACCAGGCCGGTGATGACACTGCCGACATCGACGAGACATCCAACACCGATGTCGACCAAGCCAACGAAGGTGCCGACCCGGCGCCGTCGATCGTCGTCTCCGAGACATCGTTCGGGCCGGCCGAGTTGTGCATGACCCGTGACGACCTTGAGGCCGCACTACCCGACCTGGTCGTCGGTCCCTACGAAGACCAGGGGGCGCTGGCCGACACCGAGGGCTTGACCGTGACCGACACCGAAGGCAACGTCGAGTTCTACGCCATGGCCGTCGTCGGCGAAGGCCCCCGGTTGCAGATCTTCATGACCGACAACGCTCGTTATCAGACCGACGCCGGAGTTGGACCCGGCACCGAACTGGCGGTAGCCGCCAGCGTGTACGGTCCGGCCACGCTGTCCTACAGCGTTGAAGGTGAGAGTCGGGAGTACGCCTCGTTTGTGGCCGGTCCGGCCAACATCGAGTTTCGGACCGGTACCGGAGGCGACGCAGGCATCTACGCCACCGAAGAGGGTTACAACGAGACGCAGGACTATGAGCCCAGCGCCCCGATCCAGTCAATCGAGATCTACTCATTCGATTGCTGAACTGGCGGGCGACCGCTTGCGTTCAGTCCCGGGAGATCTGTAGTTCGGCTGAAGCTTCGCTGTCGACGTCTTGATCGTTGTCCAGTTCGACCGTGACCTTGATGAGCTCGCCGGTGAAGGGGAACGGCCCGATGTGGCGTCCCGAGCCGTCGTAGTCGGAGACGGTTGTTCCCCGGTCAAACCCGATGTCGAGGCCGGACCACGAGATCATAAGCCAGAAGATTCGGTCGGTCTCCATCACCCCGGCCGGTTCGCCGTTGA
>JAHDFR010000018.1:3196-16508 GCA_020628065.1 Acidimicrobiales bacterium | reverse complement strand
CCCGTGAGTGTTTTGCTTGTAGCGCTTGAGTGGAGTGTTGGCTGCCATGGCCCAACCGATGGGAAAGTTAGAGTGGGTGTCCGGCCCGCCGATGTCGTCGATGCGGGCGATCTTGGACTCCATGGGTTCCGGGACCATGTTGTAGACCGACATGGCGTTGATAAAGCCCAGTGGTCCGCCTTCCTGGCTGGCCCCGTTGTCCGACAGCACCATGATGACGGTGTCATCCAGCTGAGCTGAGGCTTCGAGGTGGCTGACCAGCCGCCCGAGGTGAATGTCGGTGTGTTCCAACATGGCGGCGTAGGCCGCCTGGAGTCGGGTGAACAATCGGCGTTCGTCGTCGCTGTTGTCGGCCCAGGCCTCCACCCGGTCGTTGCGGTCAGGAAGTCCGGTCCCGGCCGGGACGATGCCGAGCTCCAGCTGGCGCTCCAACCTCTGTTGTCGGGTGGCGTCCCAGCCTTTGGCAAAGACCTCGTCGTACTTGTCGATCAGTTCCCGAGGCGCCTGATGAGGGGCATGGCAGGCCCCGGGGCACACCATGAGAAACCACGGCACGTCGGGGGTGGCCGCCTCGTGACCTTTGAGGAACGCCATTGCCTCAGTGATCAGATCCTCGGTCAGGTGGTATCCGCTCTCGTAGGTGCCGGGGGCGGTGACATGGGTGTTGTCCCGAACCAGCTCGGGGGAGTACTGGTCGGTTTCGGCGTCGAGGAAGCCGTAGTAGCGATCGAAGCCACGGCCCAGCGGCCAGCCGTCGAACGGGCCGCTTGGCCCTGTCTCGGTAAGCCGGGTGGCGTGCCACTTGCCCACCAGGTAGTTGCGATAGCCGACCGACCGCAACGTTTCGGGCAGTGTGGTTGCGTCGGCGGCGATCTTGCCCCGGTAGCCGGGGAAGCCGGAATCGAAGTTGGCCAGGCAACCCATACCGACGTCATGGTGGTTGCGTCCGGTCAGAAGAGCAGCCCGGGTGGTGGAGCACATGGCGGTGGTGTGAAAACCGGTGTAGCGAAGACCATTGGCGGCGAGGCGGTCAATAACGGGGGTATCGATTTCCGAGCCGTAGCAACCGAAGTCGGAGAAGCCGACATCGTCAAGCAGGACGATCATCAGGTTCTGGGAGTCCGAGGTGGGCCTCGTCGGCCAGTGGGGTACTGACTCGGCAATGGTGTTCCCGATGCGACTCTCTTGCGTCATCCGGCAAACGTAGCAACAGTGGGCCGGTCGAGCGAAGCGCCGCCCAGGGAAGGACTTGTCGTCGAGCATGGTTGACTGAGGGGAATCAGCCCTGGAGGAAGTAGTGGCCAAGACCGGCGCATTTGAACGTGATACCGACTATGTGGACGATCGCATCGTCCGTGCCGTCAGTGATGAGGTTGGTGGTGAGGTGGAGGATCCCAACACCCAGTGGCCGGTGGAGCCGGGGCGCTACCGTTTGGTTGCGGCCGCCGCTTGCCCGTGGGCCAACCGCACCACCATCGTCCGTCGCCTGCTGGGGTTGGAGGACGCCATCTCCTTGGCCTTCGCCGGCCCCACTCATGACTGGCGTAGCTGGCAGTTTGATCTTGACCCCGGTGGCGTCGACCCGGTGCTGAAGATCGAGCGTTTGCGGGATGCCTTCCTGGCCCGATTCCCCGACTACCCCAAAGGCATTACCGTCCCGGCGGTGGTTGACATACCGTCAGGCCACCTGGTCACTAACGACTTCCCCCAAATCACCATCGACTTCTCGACCCAGTGGACCGATCACCACCGCGCCGGCGCTCCCGAGCTGTACCCCGACCACTTGCGGGACGAGATAGACGAGGTGTCCGACCTGATCTATCACGATGTCAACAATGGCGTCTACCGAACCGGTTTTTCTTCGTCGCAGGATGCCTACGAAGAGGCCTATCGGGTTCTTTTTGCCCGCCTTGACTGGCTGGAGGAGCGGCTGACCGCCCGCCGGTTCCTGGTGGGTGAAACCATCACCGAAGCCGACGTTCGCCTGTTCACCACGTTGATTCGGTTCGATGCTGTGTATCACGGTCACTTCAAATGCAATCGAAACAAACTGTCGGAGATGCCTGCTCTTTGGGGCTACGTGCGTGACCTTTATCAGACCCCGGGGTTCGGTGACACCGTCCACTTCGGTCAGGTCAAAGAGCACTATTACGTGGTCCACACATCGATCAACCCAACACAGGTGGTGCCGGCCGGGCCTGATTTGAGTGGCCTGTTGACCGCCCATGGCCGGGAAGAGCTTGGCGGCCGACCGTTTGGTGACGGAACACCGCCACCGCCCGCCCGATCGGAGGAAGACCACAGCGCCAGCGTCGCCTTAGGGCGCTGAGGGCGGGGGTCGGCCGCCAAGTTCGTGGCAAGGGCCCGTGACCACCCGCCGCGATGATCACGGACCCTTTGGAGGAGAGGGCCCCGTCGCTCAACGGAACCCTCCACGTATCTAAGAGGCCTAGCCGGTCAGGTTTGTGACAAGTTTCTTACGTAAAGATTGGGTGTAGATGCGGCCGCTATTCGACGGTGTACTCGTGCCACGGGCTGGCCGGTCCGACCTGACCCTCACTGTCGATTCCCGAGACCCGCCACCGGACCATGGGGTAGCTGATGGAGCTGAAGGTAAGCGTTTGGTGTTGGGTCTCTATGGGGGAGTTTCGCGACGGTGTCCATGCGGTTCCCGGCTTTGACACTTCCCACTCCAGTCGCCAAGATACGGCTCCTGTCGGCCCTTCCCAAGCTAACGTAACCCGCGGATCGGGAACCGTGGCGCCGTTAGCCGGCTTGAGGATCACGGGCGCCGACAGCTCCACCGGAGTGTCGGGGGCCGGGTCGCTTGTCACCGTGGGCCCGGTGGTGACGGTACCGACGTCGGCGGTTGTGGTGGTCAACGTCTCCACCGTGGACTGGAGATTGTCTGGTGTCGGCATTGAGCCCGTAGATGATGCGGTAGTGGTTGAGGCCGGTTCTGCAGGGATGGTTGAAGCCGAGGGCGCTGTGGCGGTCGAGGCTGGTTCGCCGATGGCCGGTGGCGCCGTGGTGCTGGAGTCGGGAGGATCGGTGAGGAACTCCTCTGACACCTGCATCTCAAACGAGTCGAGGGACTCTTCGTTGTCGTAACCTTCGGTGCGGTTGAGGTCGACATCGAATTCTTCTGTTTGGTCGGTGGGGTTCAACTGCTCCTGTTGTAGGCGGAAGTCCTCGGTGCTGGATCCGGCGTTCAGGACGGCCAGCCATGCGGTGATCAGGGCGCCGGCCACGATGGCAAGCCTCAGGGTTGTCCTGGCTCGTGAACTGATTTGGCGAACTGCGGCCGGTGACTTCCCCAGCTCGGCGGCGATGTCGTCGTAGGTTCGGTCGAGAACGTATCGATTGACGATTACGAATCGTTGGTGTGCGCTGAGCCTTTCGAGCAACCTGCCCAGCGCCAAGTGCTCAACGGCCTGGTCCTCGGTCTTGTTGCCTTCGATCGCACGCCACTCAAGTTCAGCGCGCTCTTCGATGCTGTCGTCAAGAATCTCGTTGCACGGTCGACGTTCCCTCGAGAGGTGGCGTCGCAATCCGGTGAACAGGTACGCCCGAACCACCGGCTCCGACTGGTTGCGTAGCCCGCCGAGCTTGTCGAGCGAACGGGCCAGAACCAGATTGGCTGCACCTTCGGGGTCGATCGACCCGTTGCGACGAGCGAACGAAACCAGGTCGCGGTGGAAGTAGTCCACCAAGGCCTCGGATGCCAGCCGATCTCCATCGCCCGCCTTCTGGACAATATCCTCAAACAGAGGTGATGTGTCTGCTCCACCTACAGCTACCACTGTTATCACTGTAGAGATTGGCATAAACATATGTCATCTTGATTTGAGATGGTCGACGCAAACGGCATGGCTGGTGAACATAGTTCGCCACTGAGCGTTACGTGGACGCACTGCAACGCCTCTTTACCCCAACACTTCAACACCATCCAGGTCTAGGTGAGGCCCCGGAGTGATAGCGGACAAAAACATGTCACGCATCGTTTGTCCCGTGCCTCTTGACTAGGCGTGACGTCGTGGGATCCACCTCCAGCGGCGTCACACTACACCCCTAGCTAGCGGCGGTAGGGTCCATGGTTCCTTGCTAACGCCTTCTTGGAACCTACCGCTGCTGCAGTGCCGGGTCGCCTCAGGCCCAGTCGCTGTATCCGGTGCCGGGCCGGTCGACGGCATACTGATGGGGTGAAGGTTCGATACAAACTCACAGGCGCCCCTCTCGGCTACACCACCGCCATGGTGGAAGGTTCAGCCGAGCCCTACACCGCGTTTGGCAAAGCCATCTGGGCCGAGGATGGTGCAGTGTCTCCGGCCACTAAAGAGCTGGTGTTCCTCCGGACATCGGTGGTCAACCAATGTCCCACTTGACTGGACTCCCATGTCGTCTCGGCGAGACGACGAGGAGTGCCGGAGGCCCACATCGAGGCCGTGCACGATCCGGCCGTTTGGGCCGACACGTTCGATGAACGTGAGCTGGCGGCGCTGGCTTTGGCCGATGCCATGTCCGGCGAGACACACGCCCTCGCTCCCGAGCTGATTGCTCAGATGCGGGCGACCTACACCGAGGCTGAGCTGGCCGAGCTGATTTTGGTCGCCGGTCAAGCCAACCTCAACAACCGCGCCGGCAACGCCGCCAAGCAGCTGCTTGGATCATCGGACGGCGACTGAGGCGGTCACCCGAGCAGCCGTTTTCTCAGCTGACCTGGGGGACGATGTCTTCCATTAACCAGCGGTAGCCATCCGCTCGGTCTTCGGCCGTCTCACCCAGGGTGAGGTCGGGAACGATGAACTCATCGAAGCCGAGCTCAACGTACCGGCCGATCGTTTCCACCACGAACCCGGTCGAACCAGCGATGGTGTTGTCTCCCATAGGCCCGGCTATGGCTTCATCAATCTTGGACTGATCCCCGGTGTTGACCAGCAACGCCTGCACCGACTTGTGCTTCGACGTCTGGTCGGCACCGACCTTCTCGCATGCCGCCAGAAAGGTCTCCAGCTTCGGCTTGACCGTTTCCGGGGTGCCCCAGCTGTTCCACTCCTGTGCGTGACGGGCGGTGATGCGACACATCCGCGGTCGACCGGTTCCCACCACTATGGGGAGCGGCGCCTGGATTGGTGCCGGATCCGAGGGGGCGTCGGTCATGGTGTAATACTCACCGTTGAAGGTTGTGCGATCGGTGTCGAGCAGTGAGCGAATGACCTGAATGGCCTCTTCGAACCGGTCAACCCGCTGTTTCGGTTCCTCCAGCTCGATGCCGTAGGCCTTGTGCTCGTTGATCTGCCATCCAGCCCCAAGGCCGAGCACGAACCGGCCTTCGGCGATGTGATCCAGCGTGGCCGCCCGGTTGGCCAGCACGGCCGGGTGGTGGACTGAGGTTGGTGACACCAAAGGACCGACCCTGACCGACTCGGTGACAGCGGCCACGGCCGGCAGCACCGACCAAACCTCGTGCACGTCACCGGCGATGATGTCTTCGCTGTTGGTGTTTCGCATGTAGTGGTCGGCGAACCAGAACCCGTAGTAGCCCAGTGAGTCGGCCAGGCGGGCTTGGTCGAGAATCTCGTTGGTGGAGCGGCCCATGGACGGCCAGATGGAAAACTTCACAACAGGCATCCTCCCACATGGACTTCACCGCCTCCAACAGTTGGTCGACGGTTCGGCCCCGTAGGGTTGAGGTCATGCTGGAAGATTTGGAAGCGGTACTGCAATCGCGGCGGTGTGCTGACCCGGCCGACTCCTACACGGCTCGACTACTCGGCGACTCCGAGCTATCGCAACGCAAGATCATGGAAGAGGCGTTTGAACTCTGTCTTGAGTTGGCGAGACAGGAGACGTCACCGCAGTTGGTGGCCGAGGAGGCGGCTGATGTTCTCTACCACGTGTTGGTCGGTCTGGTCGGCGTCGGCGTTCCTCTCAGTCAGGTGTATGCGGTCTTGGAGGAGCGTCGGGCATGATTCGTGTCGCTATTCCCTCAAAGGGTCGCCTTCGGGAGTCCGTGCTCAACGTGCTCGGCCAGGCGGGGTATCAGATCTCTGTCACCGGAGCCGCAGCCTCGACCGAGGCCGAGGGCGTGGGCTTCATCGAGATGAGGCCTCGAGACGCCGCCGCTTGGCTTGCCGCCGGCCGGCTTGATGCGGCGTTCATCTCAACCGACGCCGCTTTGGAGAACAACATTGAGGACTATCCAACCCTCGATCTCGGGTTCTCTCGATCCACCATGATCGTGGCCTGCCGCGACGATGCTCCCTACACCTCAGCGGCCGACCTGTCGGGCAAAACGGTGGCCACCCATTTGCCGAAGTGGACTCGCCGGTGGTTCGACTCCCAGGGGGTGGACGTCACCATTGTTGCCATGGGCGGATCACTTGAAGGTATCTGTGCCCAGGGTCTGGCGGACGCCATCGTAGACCTGCGTGAGACCGGTCGAAGTTTGGCCCGCAACTCGTTGCACGCCATCGAGGAGATCGCTCCATGCCAAGCGGTCTTCACTATGGCCGACGGTGGCGACGCCGAGCGGCAGCACGGACTCTCGGCCATGGTCCTCAGGCTCACCGCAGCCGATACCGCCACCAAGCGTCAATATCTGGTCCTGCACATCGCACCGGACAAGGTCAGCCAGTTGGGCGACGTCTTTCCCGGATTGGCCGCTCCGACCATTCTTCCGCTGGCCGGTCGTAACGACCTGGTGGCCATACATATTGTTGTGAACAAGGCGGACCTGTGGGCCAACTTGAGCACGCTTCGTGGACTTGGCGCAACCGGAATCGTCGCCCTGCCAACCGAGGCAATCGTCGAGTGAACCGGCGGTCGTTTAGTAACCGAATGGTCCAATGAGCCGCAAAATCCGACCGAACCGGCTCTGAAGCTTGAGTCGCTCCTAACCTGAAGGCTATGTCCGGACCGCCGCCCGGCTTTCGCTGCTTAGGCTTTGGCCTGCGCTTTCTGATGCTGCTCTGCACATCGGTGTTGTTGACGATGCCGACCGCGCCGGTCGGTGCCCAGGTTGAGCCGGAAACGCCGACGTTTGCCCAGGTGGCCGAGCTGGCCGAGCTTACCGGTGACCATGCAACCGTGTTCCGGCTGTACTGGGCGTTCTTTCTGCGGGAACCGAAAGCCGACGGTGCACTGTTTTGGGTCGAACGACGGGACCGGTGCGCCTCGCTGGCCGACATCGCCGAACAGTTCGCCGACGGTCGGGAGTTTGCCAACCGGTACGGCAGTCTCGACGATGCGGCGTTTGTCGAGCTGATCTATGGCAACGTTCTCGGCCGTCCCGGGCAGGTGAGTGGCGTCGATTACTGGTCCGGTCGGTTGTCGAACGGCTTGTTGACCAGGGGAGAAGTGGTGCTGCACATCTCCCAGTCCACCGAGTTTCGCCGCCGCCACCAGTATCCGTCCGACGGCGTCCCGGCACGGCCATGCCGCCCTGAGAGTGGCACGGTCACCGAACGACAGGTGACGCTGACCGGTCCGTCGCCGTTTGCTGCAATAACCGCCGACTCGGTCGGCTCCAGTGGGCAACTGATCATTCACCTACCGGCAGTGTCCGGCTCGGTGGGAGCGGTCGAGATGGTGGGATACCACCAGGCAAACCACTCCGGAGCGCTCGGAATGGAACATATGGAACACGCGGTGTCAGGCACAGGGACCGTCGTGACCAACCAGGTCATGGACTCCCGCAACCGTGACACCCATCGCTCCGGTGCAGCCGATGTGGTCGTTCATCCGTCGACGCCGGTTGGCGCCCCGGTGTCCGGTGTGGTCGACCGGGCCGGGGAGTACGTCTTGTACTGCCGGTACCGCGATGGCTTTGTGGTCATTCACCCCGACGGGCGCCCCGACTTGGAGGTGAAGATCCTCCATGTCCAAGGTGTAGCCGTCCGGGCCGGTGACCGGGTGGCGGTCGGTGATCAGATCGCCGCCAAAGCCACAGCGTTTCCGTTTCGCTCTCAAATCGACGCCTTGACGGCCGAACCGTCGTGGCCTCACGTCCATATCGAAGTGGTCGATCCGGCCGTGCCCCGCTACTTCGGCCGTACCCCACCGCCACCCCTCGGCGGCTGCTGACACCCTCCCCACCTGCAGCCAGTGCGATGAGGCCCTTGGGTCGAAGAGCTATTACGGGCTCTAACGAGTGCCTCGTAGGCACTCGTTAGAGCGGAACGTTGCCGTGTTTGCGTTGGGGGAGTTCCTCCCGCTTGGAGCGCAACATGTCGAGCCCGGCAATGATCTTGATACGGGTTTCGGCCGGGTCGATCACGTCGTCCACGTAGCCTCGCTCGGCGGCGATCCACGGGTTGGCGAACCGCTCCTTGTAATCGTCGATCAGCTCGGCCCGACGGGTCACCGGATCGGCCGCTGACTGGATTTCCCGGCGGTGCACGATCTCGGCCGCACCCTCCGGGCCCATGACCGCCAGCTCGGCTGACGGCCAAGCCAGGGACAGGTCGGAGCCGATGCCTTTGGAGTCCATCACCACGTACGCTCCGCCGTAGGCTTTGCGGGTGATGACCTGGATGCGGGGCACGGTGGCCTCGCAGTAGGCGTACAGCAGTTTGGCTCCGTGGCGGATGATGCCGCCGTACTCCTGGTCGACTCCGGGTAGGAAGCCGGGGACGTCGACAAAGGTCACGATCGGGATGTTGAAGGCGTCGCAGGTTCGAACGAACCTGGCGGCCTTGGAGGCGCTTTCGATGTCGAGCACGCCGGCCAGCACCATCGGCTGGTTGGCCACAATGCCCACCGAGTGGCCGTCCATGCGGGCGAACCCGCACACGATCGACTTGGCCCACGCCCCGTGGTACTCCATGAAGTCGCCGTTGTCGGCCACCTCGCTGATGACATCTTTGATGTCGTAGGGCATGTTGGAAGAGTCGGGCAGGATCTCGGCCAGTGCCGGGCACAGGCGTTGAGAATCGTCACCGGTTGACTCAACCGGGGCGGAGTCCATGTTGTTGGACGGCAGGAACGACAATAGGTACCGGACCTCGTCCAGCACGGCCTTCTCGTCGGGGGCGACAAAGGTGGCCACACCGGAGCGGCTGGAGTGGCTTCCCGCTCCGCCCAGTTCTTCCAGGGTCACGTCTTCGCCGGTCACGGTCTTGACCACGTCAGGGCCGGTGATGAACATGTGCGAGGTTTCCCGCACCATGAAAATGAAGTCGGTCATGGCCGGGCTGTAGACGGCGCCACCGGCGCACGGTCCCATGATCACGCTGATCTGAGGGATGACGCCCGAGGCTTGCACGTTGCGGTAGAAGATGCCGCCGTAGCCGTCCAGCGACACAACACCTTCGGGGATGCGGGCTCCGGCGCCGTCGTTGAGGCCGATGAACGGCGCTCCGGTAGACAGCGCCAGGTCCATCAGCTTGTGGATCTTTTCGGCGAACACTTCGCCCAGCGAGCCACCCATGATGGTGAAGTCCTGGCTGAAGACAAAGACTTTGCGGCCATCGACGGTGCCCCAGCCGGTGACCACACCGTCGGTGTATGGCCGGTCGGTTGCTTCGGGGTTGCGGGTGCGGGCCAGCATGTCCAGCTCGTGGAACGAGCCGTCGTCCAGGAAGTACTCAAGCCGCTCCCGGGCCAGCATCTTGCCCTTTTCTCGCTGCCGCTGCACGGCTCGCTCGGGTCCGGCGTTCAGTGCCTCGTCGCGACGTTGATTAAGGTCGGCCAGCTTCTCGCTCATGGGATGGTCAGCCACGAAGAGCAGAGTACCGGCGAATCGCGCCATCGGCCCAAGTCGCCTGCTGGAATCACCCCGCTGAGCCACACCTGAAGCTACGATTCGCCGATGCGATACCCCAGGCCGTTGGGCCTGAACCTGGTTGAACCCGGGGCCGGCGACTCTCTCGCCGTGCTGGCGTCGTTTGAGGGTCTATTGCGGGCCGTAACCTCCAGCGTCATTCCGCTGGCCGTCCTCGCTGCGCTTGAGTCCAAAGTGCAGGTCTCGGTGGCTTACGCCATGGGTTCGGCTATTGCCCTGGGGGTTACCTTGAACGTTCCCCGTTTCGAGCGGGCACTGGGGCGCCGCTGGGTGTTGACTCTTGGTGTTTGCGCCCAGTTCGTGGCCTGCGCCGCCTTTCTTTGGGGTCCGGACTGGTCGTTGCCGTTGGCGATCGGCCTGATGGCCGCTGAGGCATCGGTGTTCACTGTGTGTCTTTCGCTGTACGTCATGGATTACGTGGCTAAAGACAACCTGGTGCTGGTTGAGAGCAAGCGCACCTTCTATCTGGCCGCCGTGTGGCTGACCGGTCCTGCGTTGGGTGCATGGTTGTGGTCCGAGCTGGATCGGGCCATGCCGTTCTTGCTGGCCATGGTGCTGTCCATCTGGCTGATCAGCTTCCATTGGTATCTGCGTTTCGAGCAGCACCCGGTGCTGTCAGCTTCGATCCAGACGCCTCAGAGCGCGTTGCGGTCGTTGCCCCGGTTCTTCGGCCAGAAGAATCTTCGTATCGCCTATGCCATCACCTGTCTGCGGTCGGTCTTCTGGGCGGTGGCGGTGGTGTATGGCCCGATCTACGTGCTGGAAGCCGGGCTGCCGGCGTGGGCGGCCGGGCTGTTCCTGTCGGTGGCCGGGTCGATCCTGATGATCAGTCCGATGATTCGGCGACTGGCCAAACGAGTGGGTGTACGCCACGTGGTGGTTCGGGCCTTCGCCTTGAGTGGCTTGTCCATGGTCATGCTCGCCGCCGTCGGAGACCCCAAACCGATAGGTCTACTGTTCTGGTTCACCGCCGGACTGGGAGCCGGGGCGATCGACGTCCTGGGCAACATCCCGTTCATGCGACTGGTAAAGCCCAGGGAACGCAACGCTATGGCCACCGTGTTCGCCACCTGGCGTGAGGTGTCGTTCTTTACCGCCCCGCTAGTGGCGGCCGGTCTGCTGCTGATCGGACCGTTCTGGTTGTTGTGGGCGGCCACTGCCGCCTTCATGGGAGTGGGGTTGGCGGTCACCACCTATCTGCCCCGCCGCCTGTAGTTCGCTCGCTCGGCACGCTGTTCGCCCGAACGGTTAGGATCACCTGACCATGGATCTTCCTGTCAATCCGCCTGTCAAACCGATGCTGGCCAAGGCTGTTCACGGCTTGCCTGAGCGCGACGAGAAATACGGGGACATCATGTTTGAACCCAAATGGGACGGCTTTCGCTGCATCGTGTTCCGTGACGGCGATGAGGTTGAGTTGGGTTCCCGTAACGAGCGTCCGCTGACCCGGTACTTCCCGGAGATGGTCGAGCCGATCAAGGCCATGTTGCCCGAACGGTGTGTGGTTGACGGGGAACTGATTGTGGCAACGGGAAACAAGTTGGACTTCGACGCTCTCCAGCAGCGCATTCATCCGGCCGAGTCCCGAGTCAACATGTTGGCCGAGAAAACCCCGGCGGCGTTCATCGGCTTTGATCTGCTGGCCATCGATAACGAGGATCTGCGAGAGCTGCCCTTCTCGCAGCGTCGGGCCCGCCTGGAGGAGGCCATGGGTGAGGTGCAGGCGCCGTTGCATCTGACCCCCACCACCACCAATCGGGAAACGGCGGCTCGATGGTTCGAGGTGTTCGAAGGGGCTGGGCTCGACGGTCTCATCGCCAAGCCGGTTGACGATCCGTACGTGGAGAACAAGCGGACTCAGCTGAAGGTCAAACATGTTCGTTCCGCTGATGCCGTGGTCGCCGGCTTTCGTTGGCACAAAGACGGCGAAGGGGTCGGTTCGCTCCTGCTCGGTCTCTACAACACCGACAACACGGATGAGAACGGCCGTCCGGCCCTGCATCACGTCGGGGTGGCGGCCAGTTTCACCAAGAAGCGGCGGTCCGAACTGGTCGACGAACTTCAGCCGTTCACCGAGAATGCCTTGGAAGCTCACCCCTGGCGGGAGTGGGCTGAGCACGACGCTCACATGGCGGCCGAAGGACGCATGCCGGGCGCGCCCAATCGGTGGAGCGGCAAAAAAGACCACTCCTGGGTTCCACTGCGGATTGAACATGTGGTGGAGGTCAAATATGGCAGCACCCTCAACGGGCGGTTCCGCGAGGTGACCAAGGTTCTTCGCTGGCGGCCGGACAAGACACCGGCGGAGTGCACGTTTGAGCAGCTGGATGAGCCGGTGCCGGTTGGCTTGGACGTGGTGCTCGACCCCGAGTCGTAACGACCCTGCGAGTCCGCTCGCCCGGTTTAGTTGCGGTTTTCGACCGTTTCGATTTCAATTTTCGCTTGTTGTCTACCAGACTTGTATCTGAGTCGGCTTTATCGAGCCTGACCACCACCCACTGAGCAACGCAGGCCGCCACGTTGAGGTGTCGGCCTGACGGCGACGTTGCTTTGTCGTGTGGTCGGATCGGTCAAGTCGAGCGGCGGAACAATGATCGGAGAGACAGTGACGACGGCGGACACTGAAGGCAAGACCGAAGACCATACAGCTGAACAACGAACGACCCTGGCTGAGGCGTTGGCCAAGGACAGGGTCAACTTCGAAGAGCTGGAAACCCGATATCAACCGGTGCTCGGCCTGGTTAACACCTTGATCGGGGTGGTCCCCAACTGCGACCCGTACCTGGAGATCTGGCAGCCCGGATTCCGAACCTACAACTTGATGGTGCCCAACTTCTTGAATTTGCCGGCCGCCCTGGTTGGGGTCGGGGCACCCAAAGACATCGTCGGGTTGGGTATGTACGCCTCCTCCAGGGCGGCCGAGTGCGCTTACTGCTCGGCCCACACCTGCTCGTTCGCCTTGCGTCGCGGTTCGTCGGCCGAAGCGGTCACCGGTGAAGCCCGCACCGAAGGTGAGGCGGCCACGGTTGCCATCGCCGAGGCGCTGTCGACCGTCCCCCATCACTACACGCCTGACATGGCTGAAGAGCTGCGGCGGCACTACTCCGATGGCGATGCCGAGTGGATCGTTATGGGCGTGGCCATGATGGGTTTCCTCAACAAGTTCATGGATGCCGTCGGGGTTGAGTTGGAAGCCGAGTCGATCAACGATGTGGCCGAACTCATCGAGCCGACCGGTTGGTCGGTCGGCCAACACGACTGGGCCCACGAGGAGGAGATCGAGCCCGAAGGCGGTGTCGACGAGGTTCCCGTTGACAGTTGGCGGACGATGATCCCCGTGCTGCGTAACGCACCAGGAGCTGTTCGCTTGGAGCGGGGTTGGATGACCGGCATCCCTAAGAACGCGGCCAAGGCCCGCCAGATGATCGTCGACAGGTACGGTTTCGACGAACCGGTCCTGACCGATATGGCTCACGGCAAGCCGGCTCGGGCTTTGACCGCCATGTTGCGCCACAACCTCGACGTCGC
>JAHDFR010000018.1:0-3096 GCA_020628065.1 Acidimicrobiales bacterium | reverse complement strand
AGCGATGGATGCCACCAACGAAAGACCGAGGCCGCTGCCTCCGGTCTGTCGCGACCGGTCTTCGCTCAGGCGCACAAACCGGCCGAAGATGCGCTGGCGCTCGTCCAGCGGCACTCCGGGACCGTCGTCGTCGACAGTGATGGTCGTCCGCCCGTCGTCTGAGCAGTCGGTGCTGATCACCACTTGGCTTGAGGCGTGCCGAACGGCGTTGGTCAACAAGTTGTGGACCGCTCTGCCGATAGGGACCGGCCGACCGGTGGCCACCAGCGGCTTGACCGCCGAGGTGTCGACGGTGACGGCGGACTCCAACTGCCGAACCTGATCGACGGCGTCGACGACAACGTCGGCCAGATCGAACTCTTCAACGTCTCCCGACGCGCCTGACGCCGCCAGATCGGTGAGATCGTCAAGGGTCGCCTCCAGTCTGCGAGTGCTGCGGCCCAAGGTCCGTACGTTGGTGTCCACATCCGTAGGGAGATCGGTCCTCTCCTCCAACAGTTCGGCCATGCCTCTCGCCGCCGTCAGCGGGGATCGGAGCTCGTGGGAGGCATCAGACACGAACTGGCGTTGTCGGATCAACCCCGAGTCGAGGCGATCCAACATGTCGTTCAGGGTCACCGTCAACGCCGCAATCTCATCACCAGAATCGGGAACCGGTAGACGGTCACCGGAGTTGGACGGGGCGATGCGCCGGGCTTCGGCCGAGATGCGCCGGACCGGATCTAGGGCTGCTCCAAGCGCCGACCACAACGCCAGACCACCGATCAGAACCAGTAGGGGAACGATGATGGCCATGGCCAGAGCCAGCCGGTCGACGCTACGGCCGATAATCCCCAGTGGGCTGAAGGCCACCAACGTGAGTTCCTCACCGGTGGGAGTGGCCACTGTTCTCGTCGTCTCGAACCAGTCGCCGGCGTCAAGCTCATCCAAAGGAACGGGGTCGAGGAGGTCTTCCAGCACCTCGGCCGGCAGTTCGTCCAGGCTGGAGACGGCGATCCCTCCCGAAGCTTCGTCGGCCACCCCGACACTGAAGCTGACGATGTCGCTTTCCGACAGCTCGCCCGACTCGAGCGCCTCCAGCAGCTCCAGCGGGATCTCGCCAAAGAACTCGAAAATCGAACCGTCCGGTGTGGTGACGGTGTACCCCTGACCGAACCCGACCGGCGCTTCGGCCACCACCAGACCGTCCGGCCCCACCGTCCCGAAGGCCGATTGGGCCACCGCCCTGTCGGCGGAGAACTCGGGGCCTTCGAAGGCAAAGTCAAGGAAGCTGGAGTTGAGGATGAGCCCGGAGGCGTCCTCGATGGTGAACTCGGTGCCGTCGGCTCCAACCGGTATAAACAGGCGCTCGGGGTCGGCTCCGTCAGTGATGGCGTCGGCCAGCGTGTCCAACACCTCACCGTTCTGCTGGTCAAGGTCGGCCCGCAGCTGGCTGGACAGGGCTCGAACCGTGACCCATGCCCCCAGGCCGAGCACCAGAGCGGTGGTGACCACGCCGATGGCGGTCACCCTTGCTCGCAGTGAGCGCGGTATCGGCATACTCACGCCCGGATCCTGTAGCCGAGACCGCGCACGTTCTCCACCCGTTGCCGACCGAGTTTGGTTCGCAGGTAGCCGACATAGACGTCAACCACGTTGGGGTCGCCGTCGAAGTCGGCACCCCACACCAGGTTGGTCAGATGTAACCGGGACACGGGTTGGTCTTCGGTCCTCAACAGCGCCTCCAACAATTGAGCCTGGCGGCCGGTCAACTCCACCTCGGCTCCGTCGACTCGGCAAGCCCGGGTCGCCGGATCGAGGGTTACACCTCCTCGTGTCAGCTGCTCGACGGATTTGATGGTCGGTGGCCGCCGCAACAACGCCGCCACCCGGGCCCGCAGCACGGCGGGCGAGAACGGCTTGCGGAGGTAGTCGTCGGCCCCGGACTCGAAGCCGTCGGTTTCGTCGTACTCACCCACCTTGGCCGTCAGCATCAGGATCGGAGTTTGTAGCCCCTCTTCCCGAAGGGTTTGGCAGACCTTGAAACCGTTCATGCCGGGAAGCAGAAGGTCAAGGACGATAGCCCCGTAGTCGCCCTCTCGGGCCATCCAGAGACCGTCGAGACCGTCGGCTGCTCGGTCCAGCTGATGGCCGTCGGCGGCCAGCGCCTGGTCAATCACCAGGGCAATGTCATCGTCGTCTTCAATCAGAAGCAGTCGCATACTCGGATCCTGAACAACAGTACTGGAGCGGGCGTCGCCCCTCGTGGCGGACCCCCGCTCCAGTATTCTTCCTGCTCGGAGAGAAGTCGCTAACCACCGGGCCGGACCGCTTCAGCCGGATCCAGGCGAGCCGCTCGAGCCGCCGGGTACAGTCCGGCCAGAGCGCCCACCGCCAACGCGGCAGCGACCCCGACTACCAGAGCCTCGACCGGTAGGTCGATCAGCCAGCCTTGACGGTTGGCGTAACCAGCCGTTACCACGTAACCGATGGCCACGCCGGCCAGTCCACCGAGCAGGGCCAACAGCGTGCTTTCCACCACGAACTGCACGGCGATGTGAGACTTGGTTGCTCCCAGGGCCCGGCGAACGCCGATTTCGGTTCGTCGCTCCAGCACTGAAATGATCATCACGTTGGCAATGCCCAGGCCGCCGACCAGCAGCGCTACCCCTCCCAAACCAAGGAGTAGACGTTGAAGGTTCTCATCCACCCGGGTGCGGGCTTCGAGCGCGTCCGACGGTCGCGCCACCTGAACCTCATTGGGGTCGGCCGGATTGGCGGTGCGGGCCAGTACCGCTCGCACGTCGGCCACCTGTTCGGGGGCGGCGCGAACATAGATGGTGGATGGCAGCCCTTTCACTCCGAACTGATCCCGAGCGACCGTTAGCCCCACAAAGGCCGAACGGTCCAGATCGGGGTGGAGAGGCAGGGGGTCGAGCACACCGATCACCGAGAACCATTGCCCGGCAATCCACACCCGAGGCCCGGGAGCCAGGTCTGTAATTCCCAGCCGCTCTGCCGCCACCGAACCAAGCACCACCGTCGGTAGGCCGGACGAAGCGTGATCCAGAAAGCGCCCGGTTCGCATGGACCCTTCCAGCGTGCCGTACAGGCCTG
>JAHDFR010000017.1:40541-43786 GCA_020628065.1 Acidimicrobiales bacterium | reverse complement strand
ACGATCGAACAGAAGCTTCGGCGACATGCCGGTCTTGATCCATCGTGGCATCGAGTGCGGGACCCAACGAACCAGCGTGCTGCCGGTACTTCCCATCACCGATGGGTATGCCTTTGTCGTCGACTATCAGCAGCTGGATCAGCCGGAGGGGGCTTGGGCTCGAGATGTGCTGGCCGCCGGCACCGCCAACTTGTGGTTCGGAGCCGAGATGTACGGTCTCTCCAACCCACGCCTGGAAAGCTTTGGTGCCGCCTGCGCCCGACTGGGCTATTGGATCGACGGGCTACCCAAGTCCGTGCCCGGTACGTTCCTGCTCGTTGTGGACAAGGATCATCGATGTCCCGGCCTCTGTGGTCGCCGCCCCAACCGGCAATGGTGCCGGCGGTGCGCATCACATTGCCCGCGGGCCGGCAGAGACAAACACACCCCGGAGACCTAGACCCAAGCAATGCGCCACGCTTTTTGGCGCTGGGGGGATCTGTCAGGCGAAGTGTTTGGCCTGCTCAACTCTCAGCTGATCGATGAGTCGACCTTCGGGAACGTCCACGTCGTCGTAGGTGATGCAGTGGTCCTGAGGTACGTCCCGTTTGAGGACACAGCCTTCGGCCACGCCGATTGGTAGCAGCTTCTCGTCGGCGGTGATGGCGGCCGTCTCACACTCGCCGTAGCTGTGGTAACCACCCAGCTCGTCGATGACGGTTCCGGCCTTCAAGTCGGTCTTGGCCCTGGTGATCACCTCCACCTGCGGACCGCCGGCCGGTTGCATCACCGGATCGTTCAACAGGACCGCCCGGGCCACCGACGTCGGCACCTCGAAATGACAGAGATGGTATGGGGTGTAGAAGCTGTAGAGCGGACCCTCGCCCAGCTTGTACAGCTTGAGGTAGTGCTGCTGCTTGGGGTCGTCGTGGGTGCCGAACACATAGACGCCCGGTCCCGGCTGGGCCTTGACAACGTAGTCGACGATGCCGCCAAGCTCCTTCAGCTCGTCAACGTCGTACAGCTCGACCGCTTTGTCAATGTGGCCATCCCAATCGTGGCCGTACATACCCCGCTTCGCTACTGTCATACCGGTGGCGTTGGCCACGATGGCCTGCTCGAAACTGATCTTGGTGCCGTCGGCGAAGCTGGTCACCATGTAGACGTTCTGGCCCCACTGTTTGGCGAAACCCTCCTGGGTGGTGGGGTTGCGATAGCGGTCCTGTAGGCCCTTGATGTTGCCACACAGCAGCGGGGTGACGCCGATGCCTTTGACGAACCGGTACAGGTTCATCTGCACGCCCGGCTGGTCGCCGTCGCATGCGGTCACAAGTACCCCGGCCCGGTCGCCGTAGACCTTGAGAATGGGCCCGGCGGTTCCGTCCAGCTCGGCGTTCATCAACACCACGTGTTTGCCGTGCTCGATGGCGTCCATGGTGACGTGAGCCCCGAACTCGACTGCTCCGGTAACTTCGACGATGGCGTCCACCGACTCGGCCTGGCAGACGACCGAAGGGTCATCGGTGATGACGTAGTTACCGTTGGCCACAGCGGCGTCGAGGTCGGCAGGCTTGTCGGCCGACACGATCTTGTCGGCGGCGACACCGGCTTCGGTGTAGGCGTCACGGCCTCGCTCGGGTGATCGGTTGGCGATGGCCACCAGTTCCATGCCCGGGGTTGAGTTCATGACCTGATTGACCACACCGCGGCCCATGAAGCCGCAACCGATCAGGGCGAACCGTACCGGTTTGCCTTCGGCCGCCCGTTCTTCCAAAAGTCGATCAACGATGATCACGTGAACCCTCTTACTGCTCGTCACTCCCGCCGACTCGACCGAGGGTACCACCGGGGCCGACAGGTCAACTGTCGTCCCCGCCCGCCGTCGTCAATCCGGTGTGGTTGGTCGGTGTGGCTAGTCCAGCGTTGTCAGGGTGAGGCCGGTGTAGTAGATCGTCGCCGTCGTAGCCGCCGGCTCGTCGCAGGTGAAGAGATTCTCGGCATCGACGGTCACCCAGGTGGCGGGGGCATCAGCGCCTTTGTCCTGCCATCGTGTTCCCAGGCCGTCAATTTGAGCGTCGATCAAGACGCTGTTCGGGCCGGTGACTCGAAGCCGGCCGTAGCGGTTGGTTGCGGTGTCAAATTCGAGCTCGATGGTGTACCAGACGTCTTGGACAATCCGCTCATTGGACACGACCGACCAGGCTTCTTTGTCTTCGCTGCCGGTGAGTACCTGCCATGTGCCGCTCGGGGCCACGTACTGCAGGCCGAACACCGCGGTTCGATGCGACCCGTCGCTCATTTGCGCCGTAATTTGCACGCTCATTTCCGGACCGGTCTGTGTCTGGTCAATGCCGGACCCGTCGACTCGTGCCTGGAGCGACAGGCGTTGCCGTCCCAGCACAACCGGGTCGGAGGTGATGTATCGGCCTAAGAGGGCGTGGTTGCTGTCCAGCGAACCCTGGGCGTTGGCGGTCAAGGCGAGCACCGTCCGGCCTTCGACTTCGGCCACCGAAGCCTCGGCCAGTCCCGTTCGATAGCACTCGGGTCGGAACGGAATGATCTGTTCGAAGAGGAACCAGTCGTCCGGTTCGGCCAGGTCGTCGACCACCACCAATGGTTCGGGGTCGCCCTCATACACCACAGCCCAACCGTCGTCGTAGGTTTGGGTTCCCTCGCTTCCCGATTGAGGGCTACCGGCGGACGGTGAGGCGTTTTCTTCGGTGTCCGAGGGAAGAGCCGGAACTTCGACGTCACCGGTGTCGCTGCCCCCGGATTCGCTGGTCGAGTTGTCATCCGTCGCCGGGGTTGCATCATCGTTTCCGGTTGAGCCCGGTGCGTTGAAGGTCGGGGTCCCGGTCTGCCCGACCACCGGAGTGCCCCGAGCTGTTGAACGCGACGGAGTTCCGGCACTGGGCCGAGGAACGTTCGACGAACCTCCAGAGGTGCTGCTTCGACCTATCGCCCGGCCCCCGGACACGCCGGCAGGAGTTGAGGCGGTGTTGGCCCCGCCGGCTGGTGCACCACGTTCGTTCCCACCCGTCGCGTCATCGTCTGTCGCGTCCTCTTCGGCCGCTCCGTCGGTCGGCTCCTCGCCCTGGGCTCGGGTTTCGAGTTCATCGTCCCAGACCGTCTCGTTCTCTTCGGTCACGTCGGTGGCGCCCATCTCCTCGGGTGCCGGTCGTTGGCCGCAGGCGACGGCGGCGAGGAGAAACGTTGAAATCGCAACGACCGAGACCGACTGCTTCATCACCTTCCATCGCCCGATT
>JAHDFR010000017.1:18314-40441 GCA_020628065.1 Acidimicrobiales bacterium | reverse complement strand
TAGGCCGGGTCGAAATCAGGCCATCCGGCGTCCTTTTCGGAGATCACGTTGATCTCGTGCGGCCACTCCAGACCGAGAGTTGGGTCGTCGTGGCGGATACCGCGCTCGAAACCGGGGGTGTAGAACTCGGTGACCTGATACGTGACCTCGGTGTCGTCGGTCAACGTCAGGAAGCCGTGAGCGAACAGGTCCGGGACGTAAAGAGCCCGGCGGTTGTCAGCAGTCAGTTCGACGCCGACGGACTGCAGGTAGGTCGGTGAGCCCGGCCGGAGGTCGACGATCTGGTCGTAGATGGCGCCGCGAGTGCAGCGGACCAGTTTGGTTTCGCTGGCCGGGGGCAGCTGGTAGTGCAGCCCTCGCATGGTTCCGGCTTTGTGATTGAACGACATGTTGCACTGGGCAACGGTGTCTTTCAAGCCGTGGGCTCGGAACTCATCCCGGCAAAAGGTACGGGAAAAGAAGCCCCGGTCATCACCGATGGGCTCCAGGTCAATGATCCATACGCCGGCGCAGTTGGTTTCAGTGAACTTCATGATCTGCTTCCATCCCGCCCTAGTTGTCGATCGAACTTGCCCAGTAGAAGTCTGAATCCAGCTGCTTGGTTCGCAGCAGCTCCTCCAACCGCTTCAGCCGGGTGAATGGTGGGGCCTTGAACACCTCGTCGGTCATGTCGATGGCTTCGAACACCGACCGCAGCTGGCGGGCGCCTCGCTCGGCGTTCCATTCGCACTCAAAGCCGGGCAGCTGGGAGTAGATCTTGTCGAAGCTGACCTTGTACGAGCGGTTGTCTGATCCGTCACCGAAGGTCAGTTCGCAGCCGGGGAACACGTCGGCCACAATCTCGGCGATCTGACGCACGGTGTAGTTCTGCTCCGATGAACCGACGTTGAACACCTCGTTGTGGATGGCGTCTCGAGGCGCTTCCAACGCGCACTCGATCGACTTGGCGATATCGAGGGCATGGACCAGCGGTCGCCAGGGCGAGCCGTCGGAGATCATGGCGATCTTCTTGGTGGTCCAGGCCAGGCCGGACAGGTTGTTCAACACGATGTCAAACCGCATCCGGGGTGAAGCACCGAAGGCGGTGGCGTTGCGCATGAAGGTGGGGGAGAACGAGTCGTCGGCCATGGGGGCCAGGTCCCGCTCCACCAGCGTCTTGCACTCGGCGTAGGCGGTCTGGGGGTTGACCGGGGACTCCTCGGTCAACTCACCGGGAGCGATGCCGTACACCGAACACGATGACATGTAGACGAAGCGTTCAACGCCTGCGGCCTTGGCCAGCTCGGCCAGCTTGACCGAACCCTGATGGTTGATCTCATGCGTGATACCCGGTCGCAGCTCGCCCGTCGGGTCGTTGGACAGCTCGGCCATATGGACAATGGCATCGAACCCCTCAACGTCGGCCGCCTCGATATTGCGGAGATCCTTGATGATGGTCTGCGGTCGACCTACCGGCCCACCGGCCGGGGCTTGATACAGCCACCCGGTCATGTAGTAGCCGGAGTCCAGGCCGACCACTTCGTGGCCACGCTCCATAAGCCGTGGGGCCAACAGCGAGCCCAGGTACCCCTCAGTTCCCGTTACCAGAATGCGCATGGCGAGAACGATACCAGCGCCGTGCAGCCACCCCCGGTCGGTCGGTCGGGTACTTGTCCCCTGACGGATCGGGCTGCTACTGCTGGGCTGATTCGCCGGAGCCGAATCCGGGCGGCGGTGGGATCTCACGCAGCGAACGCCGGGCCGGTTGAGACCGGTCTGCCGGTTGAGGCGCCCACCGTTCGCTGACCTGTCCGGAAGAGTCATCCGTGACATCCGGCAGCGGGGCCTCGGGGCTGTTGTCGCCCGGTGAAAGAGGTTGCCGGCGGTTCGGCATCATCCGATCCAGGCTGTCTTCGATGAGCGACTGAACATACTCGGCGTCGGGTATCCGGTAGAACTCGAAGCGCTCCAGCCCCTGGGCGGCCACGTTCTGGATTGGGATGGCATCGTCAGAGCTCCCGTTCCGTCTCCTCGATCTTCGTTCCACCAGGCCGCCGTGGCCGGTGAAGACGATTGTGCCCGACCCGTCATGGCTGATGTCGTAAGTGACCTCCTCCAGGGGGTTCAGGCCGTAAAAATGGGTGCGTAAGCGGACCGGCCCGGTCCTTATCAAGGCTCGCCTGTTGGTCAGGACATACCTGGTTCGGTAACGGCGCCACCAGTTGTCGAAGAACTTACCGACAGACAGGTACCCGGTGATGACCACGAACAGGCCGAGCATCGCGTCTTCCGGCTCGAAGGTCTCAAACGACCCCAAAGCCTCTGTGAGGGTGAAGTAGAAGAACATTCCAAAAAACGGAACCATGAAAATGTCACTGCAGGAAAAGATGATGGGTCGACGACTCGGTCGGCCCGCCCATAGTGTCTGCTCGCCCGGCTGCAGATCGGTGACCCAGTCGACTCCACCTTCAACGCCTATTCCGGCCAGGCCGGCGCCTGTCAGGTATGGAGACGCCGACGACAAACCGGTCGGCGACGAAATCGGTGTGCCCGTCTCGGTGGCCGGTGGCTCGGCCCCTGCTTCGGTCTCCCGCCTCTTTCGCTGAACCACCTGGTCCACCAGGAACTCGACTCGCTGGAGCTCGGCGATCTTGTAGAACTGGATGTTTGTTGACACCTCGCCGCCCGCCCTCGACCAGTGAACCGGTGGCTTTGGACAAACGTCGTCCGGCGTCGAACACGATGGTGCCGCTATCGGCGCTGTCAAAGAAGGTCTCGGGCAAATCCCATGCCTCAAGTTCATGAACGTGGTTGCGTGGGTTGCGAATCCCGGTTCGGATGACAACCCGGCGGTCGGTGAGGGCGTAGAAGGTGTGTCGGCGCAGGTTCCAGTTGTAGGGAATCCATCCGATGGAGACGCCTCCAAAAAGGATGATGAAGAGACTGAGAAAGAGGTACTCGCCGAACCCTCGGTCGGGCGATCCGGCCAGATTGAAAATGAGATAGCCGGGAACCGCCAACATGATCAATGAAGTCAGATCACCCCAGGCCGGATGAACGAGCTTCCGAGACGGGTGACCCGTTCACAGGAGACGTTCCCCCGGTCGAAGAAACTCGGACCAGTTCACGTCGCTCACAAACCCGGAGCTCCGACAACAAAAGGCGCCACCACCTGCTTCATGACCGCACACCGTACCCCAATCGTTTGAGGCCCGGCAGTCACCCGAGCCCGGTACGCAGGCCAAGGTCCGGGGCCGTTCGCTACAGTAGGGTCGTGGCAGCAAGTCGTCCGGCAGGAAAGTCAACCGCATGCTGATGTTGGCCAGGCGGGTTGTGGCCGCCCTCAGCTTCGCCGGCTTGACCGCCGCTCTGTTCCGGCTTCGAGGTCAGGGCGGTGTGGCCCAGCAACAGGGAGGTTGGCGGGAGCTGACCGATGTCGAACTCATCGGACGCTGACGTCATATCCCTCCGAGGGGAAAAGGTTGGCTACTCGGTAGCCGTCGTGGGACTGGGTACGACCGGTGGTCATATCATCAAACAGCTCTTGGCGACCTCGGTGGAGTCCCGACCGGCGAGGATCTGTCTGATCGACAAGCGCCCGGAGCGGGTGTCGACGGCGGCCGCCGTCATCAGGGCGGCCAACTCGGCTGCTCTCGTCCAAAGCGGCGGGCTCAGTTCCGGACAGGTGGCTATCACGGTCGGGCAGGCCGACGACCCGGCGGATGCCTTTCACAGCAGCCACATCGCCATTTTGGCCACCGATTGCGGAAGCCACGCCGCCCTGGCCATCGACGCCCTCCGATCGGGCTGCCACGTGGTCTCGATGTCTGACCGCCCGGAAGAAGTTGACGATCTGCTGGTCCTCGATTCGCTGGCCCGGCACCATGAACGGAGTCTGGTGGTCGGAGCGGGGATGGCTCCGGGACTCAGCTGTCTGCTGGCCCGGTTCGCCGGTAATCAGCTCGATTCGGTGTTGGCCATCAACGTGGCCAAGGCGGGAACCGCAGGCCCGGCGTGTGCCCGTCAACATCATCGAGCGCTCAAGTCCAGCGGCCGCGACTGGGTCGGTCATCGGTGGGAGTATCGGCGGGGAGGGTCGGGTCGGGATCTGGCTTGGTTCCCCGAACCCATCGGTCCTCGGGACTGCTATCGGGGGGCACTACCGAGTCCAATTCTCCTGCAGCGCCAATACCCCGACGCTCAGCGCATCTCCGCCAGAGTCTCGGCCACTCGCCGGGATCGGTTCACCTCCCGTCTGCCGATGCTACGCAAGCCTCACCAGGACGGCGGACCTGGAGCCATTCGAGTAGAGGTTCGAGGTCGCCGGGACGGAGCGGTGGAAACCATCGTGTTGGCGGTTGCCGCCTTCCCATCGGAGTCGGCAGCCGCGGTGTCGGTTGAGGCCGCTCAGTCGGTGCTGGCCGGCATGGCGGCCCATGGTGCCCATGGTTTGGCCAGCTGGCCGGATCCGGGCGCCGTCCTCAGCGAACTCCGCCGCCGTGGCGTCGCCATCTTCACCTTTGGTGATGACCGGTTCCGATCTGAGGCCGGTTAGCGGCCAAGCTCAATCGACGACCAACCGAGGACTCGCCCGGTGGGCCGACAGGCCTATGGCCTGGTTGGGTGAGCTCACCCAACCACTCATCGAGAACTGTCAGCCCGGGCCGCCCGAATCATTGTGTCCCGCCGCTCTCAAGAGAGCTTCAGAACCTGACGACACCACAAAAGGAGATTTCTAGAAATAATCGCTAAAGGTTTTTCCAGTCCGTGCCGAGACCAGAAGTGTCAATCGGATACGACCGCCGCCGTCGCTGAGAGCGACCCGCCGAAAAGGGTGACTGGAAAGAACATGGGAATGGACATTGCCGAGCGCAACGCGCGCATCGAGGAGAACCTGCCGCTGGTAAAGCACGTTGTCTACCAGGTGGCGGTGCACTTCCCCCGCCACGTTGACCGCGAAGAGCTCGCCCGGGCCGGAGCGCTCGGACTGGTGGAGGCGGCGCAGCGCTACGACGACAGCCGAGGGGTTCCGTTCGAACGGTTCGCAGCCCAGCGAGTACGGGGAGCCATTCTCGACTCGGTTCGGGCCGCCGACTGGGCGCCCCGCTCCGTGCGCCTACTGGCCCGCCGGTTGGAAAGCGCCGAACAGCACCTGGCCAGCGAACTGGGTCGACTCCCCAGCACCGATGAGACAGCCGAAGCCATGGGCGTCTCCAAAGCCGAACTGGCCAAGCTACGTGACCGTCTCTTCCGGTCCGTTGTTCTGGCCCTCGACCATGAGGCCAATGACGATTCCGATGAGGATCTCAGCCTGGTCGATGTCTTGAGCGATGACAGCGCCGTTGAACCTCTTGAGGAGCTGGAGAGCCGAGAGCTGCACAACTACCTCCGTGACGCCGTTCATCTGTTGCCGGAACGTCAGCGTCTGGTGGTTATCGGCTACTTCCTTGAAGGTCGCACGTCCAAAGATCTCGCCGACTTCCTCGGCGTCACCGAATCCCGAGTGTCCCAGTTGCGGAGCGAAGCGCTACGCAACCTCAAGATCGGTATCGAAGCCCAATACGAGGCCAATGAAGGTGAGGCCGAAAGCCCCACCGGCCGAGTGGCCAAGCGACAGGCGGCCTATGCCGACGGTATCGGCTCGGCATCCGACTGGAAGGGCCGTCTGTCCTCATGGGATGACGCCTACGAAGTGCCGGAAGACCCGCTGCTGCCGGTAACTCCCGTACCGGCGCTCCACTAGAACCAAGTCGCTCACTAATCGGCAAGCGCCGGGTCGTCAGTCGAGCATGCACTCGTAGGTCGACTCGGCGGCGGCAACAAAAGCCACCACACCGGGCAGGTCCGCCGCTCCCAGAATTGACTGGGTGATGGCGGCCTGCTCGTTGTGGTTTAACAACGGAGTCAACGCCACCGGCGGCGCCGGCCAGTCTTGGGTTGCATCGATGATCAACAGTGCAGCAGACAACTCGGGACGTCTGCCCTCCAACTCTCGCCAGACGCTGTGATCGATGGCGGCGCTGTCGGCCCGACCGGTCAGCACGGCGTCGACCGAGGCCACATGGGATCCGGTGAGAACCTCAGCGGCGAACCAGTGAGCGTTCGAGCCAAGCCCCTCACGGGCGGCCCAAGCGCCGACGTGACGCCGCAACGCATGATGGCCGGACCACGACTGTGGTTCGTTGACCGCCACCGCACCTGAGAGCGCCTCGGCCATGGTTGACGGGCCGTCGGCCCGGGCCACAATGACACTCCGGTAGACCGCGGACTGTTCACCGGTGAAGATTGGGGCGGCCACCGTTGTGTGCCCCAGCTGACGCTGGCGTTGCAGGTCAGCCAGCAGGCGCCCACACATCCACAACAGGTCAACCTGGGCGGCGCCGCCCTCGGCATCGTCGGAAGTCCAGGCACCGCCAGGGGCGGAACGAATCTCCACGTCCAGGCCAAGGTCGCCCCCAAGATGGTCGGCCACACCGGCTAGTGCGTCGTTGGTGTTGGGTCCAAGGAACGTGGCCGCAGTGAGCGTTCGCCCGACCAACGTGTCCTTCCCACACCGGAGCGCCACCGGGTTTACGATCCGTCTTCGCTGGGGCTGTCCAATACCTCGGCGGCACCGCCGGGCAGGAATCGCTTAGCCGTCCAATAGGGATCACAGTCATAGTCCCAGTACTTGGTGGACTCGATGACAACCGTGCCCGATCCGATCGGCCCGCCGGGCAGACAGCCATTGTGAATACGAACCGAGTGATAGACGGCGGGCGCCAACTCCTCGGCGGCGAAGATATGGACCCTGGAGTTGCGCCACTCATCGCGGTCGGTCGGTCGGCGGTGAATAACCAGGTTGGCCCACTGGCCACCCATCAACTCAATGGAGCTGTAGCTGAGAATGCCCGGGTTGAGGCGAAACTCAGACACCACATCCATTTCGGTGGCGTCGAGATTGTCGGCAGTGACATCCTCCCGGCGATCGCCGAAGAACCCGACAACCTGCATTTCAACGGGACGCACTAGCCAGTCCGGATCGCAAATCACGGTTCGGCGTTTGAGACCGTGCACGTCCCACTCGATTATTCGGTACTTGGTCAATTCGGTCGAGCCGGCTTTGCCTTGGCGAACAATAACCCGCAGGTCTTGTAGCAGGTAGTTCAACAGCGCCAAATCCCCGCCGTACAGTTCGGCGTCAGCCACCGGGTGTCCGGGTGGAGATTCGCCGACCGTAAGCTCGGTGAAATCGTGGACGGCTGGACTGGGCTCGGAAACCATCCGGGTCAGAATTTCGCCGCGGTTTGCCAGCGGGTCAACAGTGACTGGTCGCCAAACACCTCCAGGCGAGAAGCGGGAAGCCTGCCCCAAAGCATGAGCAGCAGATCCGATGCTGAGCCTCGGGCGGCCACGTCGCACTTTCGGTGGTCGTGTTCGAAGTCGACCCGGTCGTCGTGGTAGGTGATGACCCACTCGCCTTCTGAGATATCGGTGGCATGCAGATGCACGGTTTCCCCGTTGCCTGCGAGTTGGGGGAACTGCATACGGTTGGGGGCGAACACCTCGAGGACTTCATCTATACCGTCAACCGCCAGGGTGGCATCGATGGCGGCCGGGGCGTTACCTGTGGCCTCGGCGTCCCAACGGTGGACAGCCACCTCGTTGGCGATTCGCCGCAGCCACCAAAGTCCCGGTTGGGGGCCGGTCCAGGTGGGGCGAGTCACATCGAAGTCGGTGCCGGCCAAGGTCTCGCCCAGTGTGCGGGCTCCTTCAGCCGCCCAGTCCAGAACCTCAGGGCCGGGCGGGGGCTCGGGCACCGAAGCCCGAGACGGAGGATTATCGGCATCGGCGTTTAGGCACAGCTCGACGAACCGGTACACCCAGCCGGTGTGGCCGATCAACGAACCGACCGTCCACCCTTCGATGTGCGGAATCTCCTTCGGCAGATCGTCCACGTTCATAGCGGACAGACGAGCTGTCTCCGTTTGATACTGGGCTTTGTACAGGTCTATCTTCTGCGCTCGATCCACGCAGCTAATGTACCGGCTCAGATCTTGCGGTCAGGTACCGCTCAATTGTTCGTCGACCCAACGATCGAGTTGGGCCCAGGTTTCGTTGAGCCAGAGCTCGAAGGCATCGTCGTCGGCGGGAACCTCAGAGGGCTCGAACACCCACCAACGAACCTTCACCGGGCGGGGCAACGGTAGCCGCTTACGTAGGCCGCCAAGCTCGGCCACCCCTTCCAGACCCACATGGCCCATCACCACGATGGGGGCATCGGGAAGAGCATTCTGGAGCTCGGTGATGCCAAGCGTCTTGGGCGGGAGAAGGTGCCCGAACGCTTCAGCCCGTTCCAACGCTTCCGGGCTGATCTCGCCGACGTCGGCTTTGCGGCGGAGCGAGGCCAGGACTCGGTCACGGTTGCTGCGGGTGGCGTATGTCCCTTCGGGGAAGATGATGACGGTGGATTCGGGCTGCGCCGTTAGAGCCATCGTTCGAATCCGGTCCAGATCACCGTCGGTGTCTCGCCCCCGGGCGACGAACACATTGTTCAACCGAGGCCCGTAGGAACCGATGGACGGGTCCCATCGCAGCTCATCTTTCAAGATGTAGTGGGCGAATCGATCGAGCCGGTCGGTGACAAGGGGAAGAGGGATGATGGCGTCAACCATGCTGGCGTGGCGACTGGCCAAGATGAACGTTCGTTGAGGAAGAGTCGGTGAGTCTGGAAATTCGATTCGAACGTCCAGCAGTCGTCGAGCCCACGACAGCAGCGAGTTCGCCCAATGCCGCTGCACGATCCGGTGCTTGTTCATCACCCCGACCGAGCCGAGCCGCTGCCCGAACCCTGCGCTCAACCACAGGTAGGTTGAGGTCACCAATGCGATCAGGCCCCAACTCAAGTACACGGCGGCGAACAGCCCGAGGCGCACTGTGGGAAACCGCCGCAGCCCGGTGGCCAGGTCTGCCACCGCGGCCACCACTAACCAGATCGGGGCGGTGATCACCAGTACCGGTAGCAGTACGACAGCAGCCAGACCGCCAAGCGACCGCTTAGGCAGCCTCATGGTCGGACACCTACGCACGCGTCTGCGCTACCGAAAACGACGACATGTCGTCGACGTACTACAAAGCCGCCGCCCATGGCCAACAAATCCCCCCGGATACATGCCTTGATTCGCTCGGCGCCATTCCAGCCCCGAGCGAGAGTGCTACAGAATCGCTAGCGCTCTTCTTTGAAGATGACGTGCTGACGGGCCACCGGATCGTACTTCTTGAGCTCGATCCGTTCCCGGCTGTTCACCTTGTTCTTCTTGGTGACGTACATGTAGCCGGTGCCTGCCGTAGACCGGAGTTTCACCAGGACGCGCTTGTCGCTTCGCTTGGCCATCAGACCTTCACCCCTCGGCGTCGCATGTCGGCTACAACCGACTCGATGCCATTCTTGTTGATGGTCTTGATGCCCTTGGTGCTGACGGTGAGTGTCACCCACCGTTTTTCGCTGGGCAGCCAAAACCGCTGTCGCTGAATATTGGGATTCCAGCGTCGGTTGGTGACTCGGTGGGAGTGGGAAATGCTCTTGCCGAAAGCCGGCTTGCGACCTGTCACCTGGCAGATCTTGGACATCGTAAACCTCGAACGTACTGACGAAAGACTTGGAACCGAGCAAGACTCTAAGGAGAGACTTTCGGACCATTCAAGGCTAGCGGCTTCGGCACGGTGCGCCTCGCTTCGAGTTTTCGCATGGCGAAAACTCTTGGAATTCCAATCTGTTTGGTGAGTTTCAGGGTTTGGGAGCTAGCGGTTTCGGCGCAGAGCGCCACACATCGGTCGTTGACCGCTACCGCCGAATGTTGTAAAGGGCCTGCAGCGGGGCGGTTGGCCAAGCCTGTCGTCGCTGGTTGGCCTACTTGGGTTTGGGTGGAGCGGGCAGCCTGGTGCCCGGAGTCCATCGTTCCCGGCTGGATTCGGGGGAACGAAGAGTTGGCAGAACCAATAGGGAAACGGCCAACCCGAACAGCGTTGCCGCCGCCAGCGGCTGCCACCATCTGCCCGATTGCGCCCCGTCGGCCACAAACTGGGCGGCGGCCATCCCGGCCATACCCAACAGTCCGGCAGCCAAAACCGCGGCCACCGATCCGGTGAAGGCGGCAACACCGGTTCTGGCCCGGCGTCGGCGCCAATGGTTGGTTCGAACCGCCTCGTTGTAGGCCAACGCCGTGGCCCCGGCGGCCGCCATCCAAACGGGGCTGGTGCCCGCTAGGACCGTGCTTCGGGCGAAGACGATATAGAGCAGCAACACACCGGTCGACAGCCAGAGCCAACCGAAGCCGCCGGTCTCGGCCGCCACGCCGTGAAGCAACCAGCCAAAGACGATGGCGGCGATCACGGCGAAGAAACCGAAGTCGGCAAAGCCGGCCGCCGCCCAACCGGTCATGATGATCACCGCCACCAGCAACTCCGGAGCGGCATGATGGTCTGCGATGTGCTCCAGCACCGAGCGGAGGCGCTCGATCAGAGAACGGGTCAGGTTGTTCACGTTCCCACCCGTCCACGAGCCAGTTTGGGGATCACCCTCGACAAGATGTGCTGCAGCGACTCGTTGGGAGACCACGGGATGATCATCGCCCCCCGATGCCGCAGCCACTGCTCGTTCAGTCGGTTGCCGACGTCGAAGATTCTGCGGGCCAACGGCGAGACATCGTCAGCCGGGTCGGGCACGGTCGGCTTAATCACGATAATTTCGTGGCCCCGACTGCGCAGCGCCACCAGAAGAGAAAGGGTGCTTTCACTGAGCAGGGGTGAGATGGTGATGATGGTGGCTGACGGTGGCAGGTTGGCCGGCAGCTCAAGCGGGGCGTTGCCCTGTTCGGACTGGGGTTGGCGGACGGTGACCTCGGTGGCCAACAGGGCGTCGACCACCGTGTGCAGATGACGTCTGCCCAACCGGGCCGGTACCCATCGGAGCGTGTGCCCCACATCCAAAAGACCCAGCCGGTCCTGGGCCTGCAGATGTCTGGCGCCCAGAGCCATGGCGGCGGTAACCGTCCACCGCAGCGTGGTCTCCAGGCCAACACCGAGGTCTTGCGCCGAGTCGACCAACAGAACCATGGTCGACGAGCGATCCGGGTGCCGTTCGATGACCATGGGAGTGCCCCGCCGAGCGGTGAGCTGCGGATGGATCATACGAATCGAATCGCCGTATCGGTAGGGCCGTACCTCAGCGAACTCGCTGCCGGTTCCTTTGGCCCGGGAACGATGCTCACCGGTCACCGGCCGTTCGCGATACAGCGGAATCAGTGTCGATAGGAACTCGGCCGGCGGGTGAACCCTCACCGACATCTCCACCGGGCATCGCATGATCCGCTCCGAGACGGCCAGACGGTCGCGAGTAATGATCACGATCCACTCCGGACCGGATGCACCCCAGCGCACGGCCCGTGCCCGGATCTTCAGTTCCGCCGTGTCGGTAACGACGTCGACCATCCGGGTCGTTGTGGTCGCTTCGAACGTGCCCGGGAGCTGGACCTCTATGTCGGCCACCGCCCGTTGGGCGGCTTGGAAGGTGAAGGTGAAGTCAACTTCGTCACCCTCAACCACTCGGCTGGAGCTGACAGCCACGCTTACCGGCGTGACCACCGGCCACCATCCGTCAATGAGAGACAGAGTGAGCGCGGCCAGAAACGGCGCCCCGACGGCAGCCATGTCGAGATTGCGGGTCAGGACGGCCACCGACAGTCCACCCCAGCCGATCAGGAAACACAGCCAGAACCGGTGGGTCAGATGACGGGTCAAGCCGGGCTCCCCGCAGTGCTCTCAGCTAGCCCGGTTGGCCGGGCGCTGCCGGAGGTGGGGCAGCTGAGCGCTGAGCCATACCGGGCGCAGGCGCCGGTTGAGTCGGGCTCCATCCGTTGTCCGCTCCGCCTGTCTGGTGAGCCGAAGGGGTTTGGACCTGAGGGGGCGCCTGATGTTGCGGTGCGTGAGGGGGTGCCTGATGTTGCTGGGGCGCCTGGCGGGCCAACTCGTCGCCGGGATCGGTGGCAGCGGGAGCCGGCACCTGATTGAGAATCTCCTGAATGACCTGTTCGGTGCGCACCCCGCGAACCCACTGATCGGGCTGGAGGAGCAGTCTGTGGCCCAAACAAGGGACGGCCACCGCTTTGATGTCGTCAGGAACCACGAATGATCGACCGGTCATCGCCGCCCGTGCCCGGCCGGCCTTGAGTAGCGCCAGCGAACCTCTGGGGCTGGCTCCTGCTTCGGTGCGAGGGCTGTTGCGAGTGGCCTCGACCAGGTCGACCACATATTTGGCCACCGGGCGAGAGATGTGAACTTCCTCCACCCGACGTTGCAGCGCAACCACGTCAACCCGGCTCATCACCGGGGAAAGAACGACCCGGTCGCCGTCTCGGCTGGCGCGGCGAAGGATGAGTTCCATTTCGTATTCGGGGCCCGGATAGCCAACGCCGGTGCGTATAAGGAACCGGTCAAGCTGGGCTTCGGGCAGCGGATACGTGCCCTCTTGCTCAATCGGGTTTTGTGTTCCGATAACCAGGAACGGCACCGGAAGCTTGCGGGTGGTGGCATCGGTGGTGACCTGACGTTCCTCCATGGCTTCCAACAACGCCGACTGGGTTTTTGGCGGAGCCCGGTTGATCTCGTCGCCCAGCACCAGGTTGGCGAACACCGGGCCGGCCCTGAACTCACTCTCGGCGTTTGGGCCGGTGAGCACGGTGGCGCCGGTGATGTCGGCCGGGATGAGGTCGGGGGTGAACTGCACCCGGGAGAAACGAAGACCCGCCGCCTCGGCCAGCGCCCGGGCGATGGCGGTCTTGGCCACGCCGGGGACGTCTTCGAGCAGAATGTGACCGTCGGCCAGCATGGCGGTGACGATCAGTTCCAGGACATCCCGCTTGCCGACAATGGCTTTCTCAAGTTCTATGAGCAGGCGGTCGGTCGCCTCTTTAACATCGCGATGACTCATCGGGTCGAATCACACTGCCTTCCCACCGTCGTCTGGTCAGCGTACCTGTATCGATTCGACTCGGCCATATCTACTGGTCCTCATCTCCCGGTCCTCTAGTCCTGGAGTTGGTTCTCAACCAGGGCGATGAGGTGGTCGATCTCGCCGTTGTCGGCGTTGCCGGCCACCCGCTCGGTTCTGCCCGACGCAGCCGCCAACCGGTTCACGGTGGCAATCAGGTCCTGGCGGGCGGTGCTTGTTCGATGGGACGAAAGCTGGGCGTCGATGGCTTCCAGCTCCCACGGAGTGGCCTTTTGGCCGACGGGGACCGGTTGTTCAACCTTGCGGGGCCCGGCCGAGTCGGAACCTCGGCTGACCCGCCGGTTCAGTCGGATGAACAGGAAGACCAGCACCACCAACGACACGATGGTCAGCGCCGTTGTGAGCTCACCCACGGCTTGACTCCAGCGTCCACGATTCCAGGGCCGATGATGAGGTGGTGGTGCCACGGAGGTCGTGGATGATGTTCAGCTGCTCCATCATGGTTGCCCGATCGGTTTCGTCGCAAACGCCGGGAGCGAAGCGGGCCCGGGCGAACAGGTCGCAAAGCAGCTGGACCGGTTCGGCGGCGTCGGGGCGGAGTTGTGACACCCGGTCCTGCCACTCGAACGGCGTCTCGTCGACCGATCGTGAAGGCAGGCCACCAAGCCCGGCCTGGGCGGCATCGAACCCTATCCGCACGGCCCGAGTCGGGTCGGGATCGGCGGCCAGGCGCTCAAGGAGTTCGGAGAATGCCATGGTCTGCAGCTGAGCTCCGGGGGCCCGACCCATGACAATGGGGGCGTCCTCCGACTTGCGGTGGAGGAACAGGCCGGTGGCGGCACTGACCAGAGCGACGACACCGATGATCGAAAACACCAACACCCAGGGGACGTCGGGAACGTCATCGGTTGCGATGGTCACAAACTGGCCTGGCTCCTCCAACGGGCCAATGGTGGTTCCATCGTCCAGGACCACCAGCCCATCCGAGTTCGGCTGTAAAGGAGTGCTTTCGTCGTTCAGATCTACGGCTGAAACGCCACCGGTGACACCGTCGGCTTGCAGGCGAACCGAGTCGCCTTCGGGAGTGACGACCACAACTCCGAAGTCGCCGCCGGGAGCCAAAACCACACCGCTGTTGGCCTGCTCTTCGGCGGTACGGTCGGCCGGCACCGGTGTGAGCAGGCCGCCTTGAGAAATCTGGTATGAATCGTCGGTTCCGGGCTCGAGCGGGATTTCGCCACCGCCGACCTCGTCATCCGGCCGCACTCGGACGACACCGTCACCGTCGAATCGGACGGTGGCGTCTCCCTCACGGGAGCTGACGGTAACTTCAGGCGTACCCGCCGGGGTGGGCTCCGGTTGGGCTTCGAATGCGCCGTCCTCTTCGGCCGGTTGGACCTGGCTCGGCTGGTTCTGATCGGCGGCTTCGGTGGACGAAACCGGCTCGTTGCTGGCCACTGCCATGCCGACAATGGCGAACAGGGCCAGCAGGGCCGGAATCACAAGCCACCGCATCGGTGACAGAGTTGTCCGGGCGTCGCCGGCCCGTTCAGTGCTGGCCGCCGTGGCCTCGACCTGTTCAGGCATCGTTAACGAGTGTACCCATCACACCGCCGACCCTTGAAGTGGGTGGATCGGGGAAATGGGTGGATCAGGGAAATAGGCTTATCAGGGCAGCGGTAGTGTCGGCGGGGGTGGGCTCGGGACCTAAACGGTGTCTTCCCGAGTGATGAGGAATTCAGGTTCCAGGCCCTGCTCAGCCTCAAGGTCGACGGCCCGCTCCTGAGCCCGAGCCACTCTGCGCTCCCGGGCCTGTTGCATCTTTTCTTGGGCCCTCGTCGGTCGTACCGAGCCAACCGCCGTGGTCGACAGCTCGACCAGGGTGTTGTAGAAGCGATCGGGCGCGGTCAGGAAGTTGAGTAGGCCGAGCGCCTGGTCTTGACCGGCGCTCTCCACCCGGACGGTTCCGTATCCCAGCACTTCACCGGGCACCGTTCGAAAGTAGGCGATGTCGGTGACGCGGGTGAGCGGCAGCATGTTGATTCGAGCGCCGAGAAACCCTGTTGACTGCATCAACCGACGATTGGTGATGAACAGCTTCTCGTAGAAGGCCCACATCGTGAATCGAAAGATGAAGCGCCCGGTTGTCAACAGTACGGCGGCGATGGCCAGGTTCTGGAGTCCAATGGCGAACAGGCCTAGTAGAAGGACTATCCCAACCCCGATGATCGTCGGCCGGTTGGGGCGGAAGCGGAACAGAAAAAACGCCGCCAAGCCGAGGGCCACGATGGCCAGGAAGCCACCGAAAGCGTTGCCGGGCAGGCCACCGGCGAAGATGGTGATGAAAATGAGGGTCGCCACCGTCTGCAGGAAGGGCTCAATAAGACTGGCCCCGTGCCTACGTTCGACGTAGCGAACCTCTTCTGTTGGGATGAGGACGTCTTCGATGTTGAGCGGCGTGAACAACGACGACGTCCCGCGCGCCCCCTGTGCCGGCATAATTGGTCTCCCGTTAGGAAGTCGACTGGTGCTGTGGACTGACGGCGGTCAGCCGCTGAAGTCGTGGGTGTGACCCAGCTGATCGGTCGAAGGCGGTGTGGGTACTGTCACTCCGCTGCCGGAGCTGGCACCACTTTGCACTTCGGTCGTTGCCGCGCCACCGAAGAGCCCTGAAAGGAATTCGCCCAAGGCTCGCAGCATTTCGCCGATGAAACCGGCGAATTCACCGGCCACAATGCCGGCGGTAGCGGGCTGGGTGAAGATGAGAAAGAGAAGGAAAACAAAAGCGGTTGGATAAACCCATTTAGGCATGGGTGCCTCCTAGGTGCAGGTATCGAGGGGGTCGCTAACGCAGACGACTCCACCCGACGAACTTGATACTAGTCGACCGAAGCCCCATTCGCACGGCGCTATCACTATGTCGTAAGCACAATCATAAACACGCAGTGTGACAGTCACCGCTGTATGTGAAGGCGGGGGAGTAGGGTCGGGCGTCATCATCAGCAAGCCAGGGTCGCGAACGGCTCCGGCTGGGGTTGGTGGGTGCGTGGTTCTTGTCGGAACACCAGCTTCGTTCATGTCGACGCATTTGGCAAAACGGTCGAAGGTCCCAAACCCATCGGTCAGCTTCCACAAGCTGTGGATAAACCTGTGTGGATTACTGCCCCGCTGGTTCAGACAGCCTGATGCCTCCGACAAGAGCCCAGTGAGGCGCAATCATTGGTGATTCATCGACCGACATATCGCCCCCAGCCTCGGCCTGTTCCGTGATGCTTTGAGTTGCCGTCTCACCCTGGTCGGGAGTGTGGGCCGGCCCCGCAAGGTGATGGCGGTTGCCGGAATTGTTGCTCACTATTGGTGAGGGCGCGTTCAGCGTTGCCGCCGTGTCACACACCGTATTCCAGAGGCAGCGTTCACAGGTAAAGCGAGAAGCTTGTTGATCCAAATAGTTGGGAAACCAAGCTTTTAGGACGGGATGCGGCCATTGTCCTGTAGGTGCGTCTTGCGGTCCATCGGCATGGGGCGTGGCGTCCGGCGGCTTAATGGCCATGGCGCTGATTCGGTCACGCTCCGTGACAGCGGTGGCGGCCCGTACCGTTGCCGCCAACCCTTGTTCGGCCAGGGAGTCGAGTGACCGTCGCTGGAGGTCCGCCTGTCGATGGTCGACCACTATCGCCTGGCTGAGATCGATGGCGGATGCCGAGCGGGCCTGGCGTCGCGTCGGTGTGGGCTGGGTCTGATCACCGGGGTTAGGCACAGGTCGACGAGTAGATTTCCACAGCAGATGAAGAAATCCGAGCTCGTCGGCCAGGCCAACTCGCCCACTGGAAGCCACAACGATGGGTAGTAGTACTCCGGGATGCTCGGGATCCGGAATCAGTAGATCGATCTTGGTGCGGAGACGTAGCCCTCGCCCGGGGTAGTCCCATTGCAGTGGAATGCCGGTTCGCCAGGCACGGGTCTCCTGCAGGTCGCTCACCTCCAGAATCTCCAGTGTCCGGGTGAGCCACCCGGCGGCTCGAGCGGCGACCCTGGCCCTGACATCTATCGGACTTTCTTTGAGGAAGCGTCGCAGCCAATCATCGTCGGCTGCTCCGTCGTCTGACCGCTGGGCTTCCCTCATCACCCTGCTGACCGAATCGAGGGCTGATCCCGTTCGTCGCAGGCCGGGAATCGAGCGCAGCGCCAGTGTCTTGGTGGTGGTAAACAGATCTGCTTGAAACGGTTCCGGTGGAGCCGCCGCCCCGGCCTGACATCGGGCCGCCGCGGTGATGTCAAAGCCGGTTATCTCGACGATCTCGGATCGCTTCAGCGTGCGGGGGTCCCCGTCTACGCAGGTCATGGCCACCGCAGCCAGCGCTTCGGTCAGCGCCTCGTGCCAGTGGCGATCAGTCATCTTCGGTCTCCACCTGGCCTAACCCGGCCGAACAGCGGTCAAGTCGGGGGCACCACCGGCAGTATGGGCCGGGTGTGGTGGGTATCGGAAGATCCTGCGTGGCGGCGCCGTCGATGGTGATGAGTATGTCCACTGCTTCCAGGACGCGGGTGGCGGCGGCGTGAAGGTTTTCGATGGTGAACGGCACCGGGGTGACAGCCAGATCACCGAGCGTCAGCGCGCAACCGACGACCGGTTTCGTCCTCTGCTGTCGGTCCGGCCCTGCGGCCTGCCGGCGACGGTGGTGTTGCAGTGCCACGATGAGGCCGTAGTGGGTCAGTTCGTCGATCACCCGCGGTGAGATCGAGCCGCTCTTGACCTCAACCAGAACCTGAACGTCGGTGCCGGCGGTCAGATCGACTTCCCCCGACAACAGAACGTCAAGTGGGTCCGGCTGGTCGAAGCTCAACGCCACCCGTTGATGGGTTACCGGTTGCAGGGCGGTCAGGTCGCCCAACAGGTCGGGGAGCGGGAGGCAGAGCTCGTCGACTTTGTGAGTGAAGTCTTCTCGACCCATCTCGTCCAAATTGTCGACGAACTCCCCGACCTCAGGATGTTCCTGGTCCAGAGCGGCGGAAAGCGATCGGTACCAGCCGTCGGCTCCGCTGAAGCGGGGGTGGACGGCCAGCACACCGGCGGCCAGGTCACACACTGTGCCGACAGCCAACTGGAAGTTCATCGCTCCCCGGGTCAGCTCGGTCAGAACCTGAGCGGGACATGTTCGGGCCGATCGTATGCGGCCTTTGGTCAGACGAAGTGGGCCGGATGGCCGGTCGTCCCAGGCTTCGATGAGGTTGGCCAGGCCGAGGTTGAGGAAGCGGGAGAGTTCGGCCAACTCGATCTCGGACGGTGGATCGTAGTCAAGATCGGTTGGTCGGCACCCGGCGAGATCGGCCACCGACAAGCGGCCGGGAATAGGGCGGAGAACGGACACGGCCGTCGGTTCAAACCCGGCTTTGGCCGCACGCTCGGTTGGGATGGTTCCCTCAGCCGGTGACTCCCCGGACGGCGACCAATGTGACACGATCATCCAACGTAGACCACGGCTGCGACAGTTCCGGGTTGTGGCGGTGACTAGTCTCGGGTGTATGGCCAGCGCTAGTGAACGCTTCTCGTTGAAAGACGAACTGTTCAACGCCGAGAAAGTGTCCTATCTGTCCGGTCTGCTTGAGGCCGGTACACCCGGATTCGACGGTGCGGCATTCCAGCGGGAAGTAATGACGCAACTGCTGTCGCTGGAGTTGAAGGACCGCATTCGGTGGATTGCCGACGTGCTGGCGAGGCATTTGCCCCACGACTTCCCGGCGGCGGCCGGCGCCATTGAGGCGTCTCTGCCGCCGCCACTCGACCCGACCCTGACCGACGACGATTTCGGAGACTTCATTTTCGCCCCGTTCGGGCAGTACGTGGCCCAACAGGGTTTGGACGACATCGATCGGGCCCTGGCCTGTCTGCGGGAGCTCACCATGAGGTTCTCGATGGAGGACTCCATTCGAACCTTTCTTCGCTCCGACGAAGACAAAACTCTGGCCACGCTCGACCGGTGGGCACATGACGACAATTACCACGTCCGTCGACTGGTCAGCGAGGGAACCAGGCCCCGACTTCCGTGGTCCGGTCGATTGAGTCTGCCGGAAGACAAAGTGATGGCGCTGCTGGACAGACTGCACCGGGACCCCACCCGCTATGTCACAAGATCGGTGGCCAATCACCTCAACGACATCGCCAAAGAGAATCCTGCAGCGGTGCTGGCCGCCCTTGGTCGCTGGCGGGCCGAAGGGGCTCAGGGTGATAGAGAACTTCAGTGGATCACCCGTCATTCGCTTCGAACACTTATCAAGGCCGGTCATCGGGAGACCCTCGACTTTCTCGGATACCCCGCTGATCCGCCGGTTGACGTCACCTTGTCGCTGGAAACGGAAACGGTGACCATCGGTGAGGCACTGATGTTTTCGGTTGAATTGACGGCTAGAGCGGCCACTGGCTTGATCGTCGATTACGTCGTGGGATTCCGTAAAGCGAACGGCACGCTCAGCCCCAAGACGTTCAAGCTGAAGAGCTTCGAGATGGAGGCCGGGGAGACGGTGACTCTGAGCAAGACCCACCGGCTCCGGGGCGATGCTTCCACCTACAAACTCCATCCCGGCGCTCACGACGTTGCTGTGCAAATCAACGGCGCGCGGGGTGAACCTCTGTCGTTCGAGCTGGTTTGATCGACGGCGTGCCGCCGTAGTCCGAGTCGTTTGACGCTTCGGTGGCAAGCTACTGTTGTCTGCTTGCCCAGTTCCTCGAAGCCGTCTGAACCGTTTTTTCGGCCTTCCAAACCGTTGTTGCCGTTACCCGGTCAACCGGAAGGGGTTCCGTTTCCGGTCAATGAGTGGCCGATCGGTGACCCGGTTGATGTTGACGTCGATCGGCTGAATCGTGAGTTGGATCGTGCCTTTGCCAACGATGACCACGACGGTCTGGGATTGTCGCTGGCCTTTGTGGCAGTGCAGGGCGGACGGATTGTGGCTGAACGCTACGGACCGGAAACCGACGTCGACACCACCCTGATTTCGTGGTCGATGGCCAAATCGGTGACCCAGGCGCTGCTGGGCATCCAGATCAATCAGGGGCTGTTGGCGTCCACCGATCTGCCGGCCCCGGTGCCGGAGTGGTCGGACTCCGACGACGCCCGGGCGGCCATCACCATCGACGACTTGCTCAAGATGCGCTCTGGACTGGCTTGGACCGAGGAGTACGTCACCAACGAGGATGCGGGCGACGACGACGGTGATCCGCCCCTCAGCGACGTGCTGGAAATGTTGTTCGGTCGAGGCCAGGCCGACATGGCCCACTTTGCCGCCGACATGCCTGCCGCCCACCCGCCGGGTGAAGAGTTCCTCTACTCCAGCGGAACAAGCAACATCTTGGCCCGCCTGGTTGGAGATCTGGCCTGCGGTGGCGATCAAACACTCACCGGCGCCGAGCGGGCCGAGCGAACCCGGGACTTCATGTCCGAGGTCCTGTTCGATCCGTTGGGGGTGCGCTCAGCGGCTCCCCGCTTCGATGACGCCGGCACCTTCACCGGGTCCTCTTTTCTCTACGCCACCGCTCGGGACTTCGCCCGCTTCGGGCTGCTGTACCTGCGGGATGGCGTGTGGGATGGAACCCGGCTGCTGCCGGAGGGGTGGGTTGACGCCGCCCGCACCCCCCACGCCCAGGGTGAGGATTCGCTTGAGATGTACGGTGATCACTGGTGGATCTACCCGTGTGAGTGGGGATCGTTTCGGGCCAGCGGCTATGAGGGGCAGGCCATCGTCGTCGTCCCAGGGCTTGATCTGGTTTTGGTTCGACTGGGGAAGACGCCGTACGAGAACGGCAACGACGGCTTGCTGCTACACCTGGCTGAGGTGATTTCGGCCTTCGCTGAACCTAGGCCCGACGAATCAGGACTTGGCGCCTGACGGCTGGGTGATTCATGTAGAGATTGCTGCATAAGCATGCTGCGAACTCAAAGTTGAAGTATGGACCGCTACTCTCTCTCCAGAGGGTTAGAGGAGAGCGAGATGTCTACGACGACTCGGCGCGATTCGCAACGGCGCTTCACATCACGGCTACTACCACGGCGGTCGGCGACCGGTCAGCCGGTCATGCCTGCTGGTTCGGCGACGTCGTCGGCCGAGCATCAGGCGGCCACTCCGGAGGAGCGGTTCCGCTCCACGTCGTACTTCGGTTCCCTGGACGGTGTTCGGGCGCTGGCCATCATCGCCGTGGTTTGGCATCACGCCACCGGCCCGGAACGCAGTGTCGACCTGGCCGAGCGTGGTTTCCTGGGCGTGGACATGTTTTTTGTGCTCAGCGGTTTCCTGATCACCACCATCTTGTTGCGGGAGACCGGACGCACCGGGGACATCTCGTTGCGCCGCTTCTACGCTCGCCGCTCGCTGCGCATCTTTCCGCTGTACTACGGATTGGTTCTGGCCTCGTTCGCCGCCAGTTACGTGATGAGCGGCTTCCATTTCGAGGGCGTGCGGGAATCAATCGTTCCCCTGTTGTTGTACATGGTCAACTGGTTCCCGTCGGCCAGCTTGTTCTTCGTGGCTTGGAGTCTGGCGGCCGAGGAGCAGTTCTATCTTGTCTGGCCTCCGTTGCAGAAACTGCTGGGAGCGATGGCCCTGATTCCTCTTGGGTTGTTCTTACTGGCCAACCAGGCGGTCAACTTCGGGTTCTTGTTCGAAGCGCAGCGTGAGGGCATGGACATGCTGGAGATCACCTTCACCCCGATCTGTCTCGGGGTGTTCGCCGCCTACCTGTTGAACTACCGGTTTGAACAGGTCTGGTCGGTGCTCGGGCATCGTCTGGCCGCCCCACTTTCCGGTGTGGCGTTGTTGGCACTGTTGACCCTGCCGTCGGATGTGACCTCGCTGGTCGGGATGCATCGCCTGGGCATTCACATGCTCATGACCACCTGGCTGATCACTCTGGTGATCCGGGAAGACCACATGCTGGCCGGCTTCCTCAAGTTGCCGGCCCTGGTCCGCATCGGGATTGTCAGTTACGGCATGTATCTGTTCCACATGTTTGTGATCCACGTGGTGGTGGAGATGCTGGGCGTGCTTGATCTGTCGGTGGCTCTGTTTGTGGTGGTGATGATCGGTACCTATGTGGTGTCGGAGATCAGCTTCCGGCTGTTCGAAACGCCGTTGTTGCGGCTGAAGCCGAACTAGCCCGTCGGTGACC
>JAHDFR010000017.1:8931-18214 GCA_020628065.1 Acidimicrobiales bacterium | reverse complement strand
AGCCGGTTGGCCGGCGACCAGTAGGCTGAAGCCATGCCTTTGAATGTTCTCGGCGGCGAGCTCGTCACGTGTTCCATGAATCCTCGTACCGGTTGGTTCCGGGACGGGTGCTGCAACACCGACGGCAACGACAACGGTGTGCACACCGTGTGCGCCATCATGACCGAGTCGTTCCTCGAGTTCTCGGCCAGTATGGGCAACGATTTGTCCACCCCCATGCCGCAGTACGGTTTCCCGGGGTTGAAGCCGGGCGACCAGTGGTGTTTGTGCGCCCCTCGGTGGGCCGAGGCGCTGGAGGCCGGAATGGCGCCGAAGGTTGTTCTGGCCGCCACCCATGCTCGCACCCTCGACTGGTGCAACCTTGACGATCTGAAGAACTACGCCGTCGACGAGGTCGATCAACCCGATGGGGACGCCGATTAGACAGCCGCATTGATGACCGACCCGGGGGAGCGGCTAGCCAGCGGGCGAGCGGCCGACATCTACGACCTCGGTGATGGAAAGGTGCTGCGTCGGTACCGCTCCGACCAGGATGCCGGGCCCGAGGCCGACCTCATGCGGTTTCTTGCTGATCGGGGCTACCCGGTGCCGCACGTTCACGACGCTTCGGGGCCTGACCTTGTGATGGACTTGGTACCCGGGCCTACCATGTTGGAAATCATGGCCCGCCGTCCGTGGATGCTTCCCGCCTGTGTTCGAGTCCTGGCCGAGTTCCAGCGGAGACTCAACGTCATCGAAGCTCCGGCTTGGTTGGGGTCTGATGACCGAATTCCGCTCGGAAACTCAGTGCTCCATCTCGATCTGCACCCCATGAACGTGATCATGAGTCGGCACGGTCCGGTGGTCATCGACTGGACCAACGCCAGACGGGGTGACGGCGAGTTTGACGGAGCCATGACCTACGTGTTGGCCGCCGGCCTGGACCGGCAAAGCCTCATGGAACGCGCCGGTGTTCCGGTCATGCTCAGGCTGTTTCGTCGCCACCGCGGTCGTGCTGGGATCGAACGCCACCTTACGACGGCTGCCGCCTACAGACTGGCCGATCCGAACATCACTACGGCCGAGTGGACCAACCTTGAGCGATTGTTGGAGTCCGCCTAGCCCTTCCGGTACTCCCGCACCGAGAGGAAGCCGAACACCAGCAGAATGCCGGCGCACCACAGCAGGGACCGGACCAGAGGCCCGGCGATGTCGCCGCCGTGCATCATGGCCCGGGCGGCATCAACTACCTGAGTGACCGGTTGGTTGGCTGAGAATACCTGTAGCCAATCGGGCATGCCGGTGACCGGGGCGAAGGTGGAGGCGGCGAACGTCAGGGGGAAGGCAGGTAGGAAGGTGGCGGCCTGCACCGCTTCCACGCTTTTGAGTTTCAGACCCATCCAGGCGTAGGCCCACGTGATGCTGTAGCCGAACAACAGCACCAGCAGGAACGATCCGATGGCCCAGCCGATCCCGTTGCTGAACCGGAAACCGATGACGAACCCCACGGTGAGAATCACCGTGTTGGTGATGATGCCTCGGGCGGCGTCGGCCGCAGTACGGCCGCTGAGCACGGCCAGGCGGGACATCGGCAGTGAGCGGAATCGGTCGATGACGCCTCGGCCCATATCTTCGGCCAGTCCGATGGCGGTGTTGCCTCCACCGAACATCACCGTCTGGACCATGATGCCGGGGATGAGGAAGTCGATGTACGACAGCTCGCCCACACTCATCGACCCGCCGAACACGTAGTTAAACAGGGCCACAAACATGATGGGGGAGATGAGAGCAAAGACCACCACCTGCGGTCGGCGCACCAGGTACAGCACGTTGCGCCGAGTCATGGTGGCGGTGTCGGCCAGGAAGCGAACCAGGCCGTTTCGTTTCAGCGGTGGCTCCAGCTGGGCCGCGGTCAGCTTGGCCGAACCGTGTTGGGTGGCGTCAGTGGTGGTCATGCGGCCGCTCCCGGTTCAGTGTCGTCCTCGGCCGTCTTGCCGGTGATGGCCAGGAACACGTCGTCCAGAGATGGCCGGGAAACCGACAGGTCACTTAGTGTCAGGCTCTCGTCTTCGAAGGCCTGCCCGGCGGCCAGCAGCGACGTGATGCGATCGGCCACCGGCACCGACACTACCTGTCGACGTTCATCGACGTAAGGCTCGCCGTCTCCGACCGAAGCCAGAATGGCGGTGACCCTGCTCATGTCGGCCGGGTTGGCCGGGCCGGCCTGAAGTCGGTCGCCGCCGAGACGCTCCTTGAGCTCATCCGGTGTGCCTTCGGCAATGATCTTGCCCTGGTCGATCACACCCAGGCGGTGTGCCAGTTCATCGGCCTCGTCCAAATACTGGGTGGTCAGCAACAACGTGGTGCCTTCGGCCACCAACTGATGAATGAGCTGCCACAGATCGTTGCGGGTCCGTGGGTCGAGGCCGGTTGTCGGCTCGTCCAACATCAGCACCTCAGGGCGTCCGACCAGACTGGCGCCCAGATCGATTCGTCGACGCATGCCGCCGGAGTAGGTGCGAACTTGGCGGTCGGCGGCGTCGGTCAGCGACATCCGTTCCAGGATGTCGTCGGCCCGCCGCCGGGCCTCGGCTCGGCTGAACTGATAGAGCCGCCCAACGATTTCCAGGTTCTCCCGGCCGGTCAGCAGGTCGTCAACAGCTGCGCTCTGTCCGGCCAACCCGATCTGAGATCGTACGGCCATTGGGTTCTGGTGGGCGTCCACTCCACCGACCAGACATCGACCTGAGGTTGGTTTGACCAGCGTGGCCAGGATGCGCACCAGAGTGGTTTTGCCCGCACCGTTCGGGCCGAGCAGGCCATACACCTCACCTTGGTCAACCTCTAGCGAGATCCCGTTCAGGGCGTGTACGTCGCCGTAGTGCTTGACCACGTTCTCAGCCTGAATGATGGCCTGGTGGCCTGTTTCGACGGGGCGTTTCACTCGTTCCAATCTAGCCGTGTCGGCCTGCCAAAAACTTTTTCAGTTTTCCGGGAACTTTTGGGTGAGGGCTCGCGACTTACTTGTCAGAAGGCACGGTTTGGCCTCAACACAAACCGGCCTTTCATCACAAAGATCTGACACCCGGTAGCTCTGTTCCTCTACCCGTCAAGTTAACTGAGACGACGCGGCGGATTCTCTGTCGACTTGGCGGCCCTAACGCAAAACCGCTGAACTCGGTTACCGGGTGTCACTCTCTCCGTTGGATTGTCCTCCCCGGACCTTGTTTCGCACTTGTTCTTTCCTCAAAAAGACCGACGGAGAGGATCTTTGTTCCTCCTCTCGCTTCTGTAGCGAGGATGCAGGGCACCGCACTCCGAATCCGGATCATTTTTGGATAACTCCTTTGCCTGGGTCTGGCCAGATGCCCGCTGATCCAATACGCTTGTAGGGGCATGGCTTAGGGGATGGGCTCCGACAGCCCGGCCTGCATGTAGAGGATCGTTAACATTTCTTACAATGCCGCCACTGTTGATGAACTCGTGGAGTTCCTCCGAACCGGTTCTCCGGTTATCGACACGCGCCTGGCGTCCATCTACGCCCAGGCCAGTGAGGTTGACGCCGACTACCTGTTGGACCAGGTGGCGCTCAGCGCAGCCTCCGGTTCACCGTATGCTCTGCACCTTCTGCTCAGCCTGATCGCCGAGCACAATCTGGCGGTTCCGGCCATCAGCCGGTACCACAGCGCACCTGCTGTCCGTGAGGATGTGCAGCAGGAGGTGATGATCGCCGTAACCCGGTCGATCCATCGTTACCGGGGCGATTCCAAGTTCCGCACGTGGCTGTTCTCCATCGCCAGGAACTGTGCCATCGCCGAGCTGCGAAGGTCGAGGAGTGGTAACGGTCAGGTGGCCGAGTACAACGACGAGTTGGACGGCGAGATCGAGGCTGAACGCTTCAGTTCCCGGGCGGTCAGTCGGCACCTCATCGAGAAGGCTGTACTTGGCCTGCCCACCATCTTTCGTGACGTCGTCTACCTTCGCGATATCGAACATCTCAGCTACGAAGAAATCGCAGCCCGACAGGGTCTGGCACTGAACACTGTTCGGTCACGACTGTCCCGGGGGAGAGCGTTACTCTCGGCACAACTGGCGGAAGTCAGAGGGCCGTAACATGCTCCGGCATCGCCGAAGGGCCTTGCTTTCCGCCACGAAGGCCAAGGCGTACGAAGCGTTGCCTATTCAACGCGTCACCGATGACGGCGAGTTCCTTATTGTTCCGGGGCTGTGTCCGTGGTGAAACGTATCGACGGCTACCGAATTGTGGCGCCGATCGGCGTCGGCTCTTCGGCTACCGTCTACCGTGCCGTTCAGGAGCCTGATCAGTACGAGGTCGCCATCAAAGTCTTGGCCGAGAATCTGAGCCTCATCCCGGAGTCGCGCTCCCGGTTCCTCTCGGAGGTCAAGCTGATGACCCGGATCACCAATCCGGCAATCGCTCAGGTGTATGAGGTCGGTGAGACCGATGACGGCCAGCCGTACATGGTTATGGAGCTGGCCGATCGGGGTGACCTGCGCCAGCGTCTGGCCGAGCTGCGGGCCGAGGGTCAAACCGTCGGCTGGATAGACCTTTGGCATTTGGGCAGTCACCTTTTCGAAGGCCTCCAGGCGTTGCACTCCGAGGAGATCGTTCATCGCGACGTCTCCCCGGGCAATATCTTGATTCAGCACCGGGAGGAACTGGACGCATGGCAGGCGTCCACCTTGCTCGGCCCTGGGGAGCGGCTGCTCCTGGCTGACCTGGGGTTCGCCAAAGAGTTGGAGTGGGCGTCGGGCTTGACCGCCGGTGGCGGAACCAAGGGTTTTGCCGCTCCAGAACAAATGGGTGAGGTTTCGGTGGTCGACCATCGGGCCGACATCTTCAGCGCTACCGCAGTGTTGGACTGGACGGTGTATGACAGCCCGTTCGCCGACGACTTGGAAAGCTTTGTGGTTAAAGGTCTGGCCGAAGACCCACGCGATCGCTACCAGGACATGGAAGAGTGGTTCGCCGCGTTCCAACAGTCCATGGAGGCTGCTTCGGTGCGGACTCAGAACACCGGTTGGTGGTTGACCGTCGCCGCCTTCGGTCTGACGATCATCATTGCCCTGGCCACCTTGTGGTTTGGCGGCTACTTCGACGGCTCAATTTCGGGCTGAACCTCAAGGGGTCGCCTTCGAAGAGGCGGTTTGAGTCACCGCCGGTTGCCGTGAACAGGCCCTAAAAGCCCACGCACCCGGTACCGAGTTTTCGGTTCCGGGTGCACACTCTGCGCCAATACTCTCTCACACGTTTCGTTGCCGCCTGTTAGAACGGTTACGTTTGGAAAAGCGGGGGAGTTATGGCGCTGAGCTCGACGTTCGATCGTTGCTCAAAGGCTGTCACAACATCACAAGGCTCACACTTGCTTGCTACGGATCATCCACGGCCCATAAACCAACCAGGCATCAGGGCGCCTTTGCAGTGCGGCGGATCATCCAGTCGTTTGGATGCGAGTCCTCCTCGTCGGCGGGTTGTTGCCACTCGCTTGAGTGGCAAAGGCAACACTAGTCGGTCAAGCGGCTGTGTCAACCCTGATCCTTGTATCTGGCAAAAGTCTTATGGCGTCGTCGTTAGGATCTTCAAGAACTATCGGGCATTTCTTGCAGCGAACGGTGTTGTTGTGCAAATATGCCGCCGCCCTACGGTCCGGAAGGCTCAACGGCCTGCGCAATTTGGCCATCCAGCTACAATCTTGTTACACATGGCGGTAGGCTCCAACGGTTAGAAGCTGCTTTTGGGTGGGAAAGCAACCGTCCCCGTTGGGCCGGAATTTCCTATTGGCAAACGCGGCTACTACAAAGGCGACAACTGAGATTTATTGCGCAGCGGCTGGTGCGCTACTTGGTGTCGTGCGCATTTGTTCGCGACTTCCGCGATGCGGAAGGTTCAGGCAAGACGAGGACACATGGCAAAGCTGTACGGCGAGGCTAAGAAACTGCTCAAATCGAGTGATTCTTTGGCGTCGATGCGCTCTCAGCCGGGGGTGCCGGATGAAGACTCGGTTCGTTCTGCAGTTGACTACGCCCTACCCGTTGTAATCGGTGCACTTGATCGACGGATGTCCGACTCTCGCGGGATCCTCGACCTGGTTGAGTTGTTGAGGTCGCTGGACTATTCCGAGCTGCGCACGCCGTTCATGTGGAACTCGACCTCATCGAGGGCGGTGACCGGCGGCCGCTACCTACGATCTGCTTTCGCCAATGGCGATGCCAGCTCTGATCATGTTTTCGCCTGTCGCAAGCTGGCCGAGCGGGTGTTGATCTCACCGCCGGCCGCTAAACGCATTCTCCAAGACGTCGCCTGGGTGTACTGTGCCGTTGTCGCACAGGCCCACGCCGACCGGCTGGATGTTCAGAGTATTAGGTCTGCGGTGGCAGCCGATCGTCAGCAGGCTGCTCGCCGAGGCTACGACTCCTGGGTTCTGGCCGCTCTGCCTCAGGATCGATCCCCTGACGTGGCTTTCTGGGACGGGCAAGAACTGGAGCCCGTCCAGATGACGCCGGCCGAGTTGGTTCCGCTGCAGGCGGCCCCACCCGAACAGTTCGAAGCACAATCACACCCAGATGTACATCAAAACCAAGCACAGGCCGGGAGGGCAGTAGCCATGGCCTCAGATTCAGGACCAGGGCGGTATCCACCGCCCATACGGCGGGACAAACGGGGTTCGACCGATCCCGGACCAGGTGTTCCGGGGCGTTCGACCGGTTCGGTGCCGCCGCCGCGACGGCCAGCATACGACGACCGTCGGCGAAGTGTTCCGCCACCTCGCGGGCGGCAGCCTGACCGCGGTGACGATACTGGGATGTACGGGACGGCGCCGGGGGCTGCCGAGCAGCAGTTCTTTGATGATCAGCGACAGCCCGTTCGTCATCGTCCGATGAACCAGCCGCTGAGCGAGAACCGCTACCAGCCGCCGTACGAGCCGCCCAGTGAATCTCGTGGACCGTTGCCTCTTATTCTTGGCGGCCTCGGTCTGCTGTTAGCCGGTGCCGCCGCCTTCTGGCTGATCTCCTCTGTTCTCGGTGGCGATGACGAAGGCAATGGTGTGGCCACCGGTGACGGCACCGAAGTTGTCGATGAGCCAGCGGCCCCGGCCGCCGACGAAACGCTGGAGGAGTCGACCGCCCCGGCCGACGATTCGGCTGCTGTTCCTGAGGACGAAGCATCGCTTGATCCGGCTGCCAACCGGATTGAGATGACCGTGCCGATGCGTGACATCTTCACCGGCAACCCGGCGAGCGGTGACATCCGGATGGAGATGGATCGGCTCACCGGCCAAATTTGTTTTGGTATCACCACTGCCGGCGTTGAGACTCCGTACCCGGCGCACATCCACCGGGGTGAGCTTGGAGTCAAGGGGCCGATTGCCGTGGACTTCACTCCGCAAGTCGACGTTGAGGACACGTGTATCACCGTCCCGGCAAAGAACGTGCAGGAAATTCTGTCCAACCCGGACGGCTACTACGCCGAGATGCATGACGCTGTTGACAAGACACTGACGGTGCGTGGCCAGATCTCCGAGGCGTCGATTACATCTGACCCCGGTGCGATCTTTGGCGCACCACCGATTATCACCAGCGAAGGTCCTCCGACCGATCCTGACGGTGGCGGTGCTTTTGTCGCCATCGAGAACGGTCGGGTGTTCCTGCGGGGCGAAGTGACCGACGACGTCATCGCCCAGCAGGTGCGGGATCAAGTCGCCGGTCTCAGCCCCGACATTGTGGCTGATGAGCTGACCATCAACCCGGCAGCTCCGCTACCCAGCGGTGTGTTCGAAATCAGTGACGGCATCGAGTTCGCCACAGGCTCGGCTGACCTAACAGCCGATACCGGTCCGGTTCTCGATCTGATGGCTGCTCTGATCTCGGCCCGCCCCGAATGGTCGCTGTACATCACCGGCCACACCGATGATGTTGGTGGTGACGTGGCCAACCTGGATCTCTCGCTTCGTCGAGCAAGCGCAGTCCGTGATGCTCTTCTTTCCCGGGGTGTCGGCGAATCACAGCTCGGCGTCTTGGGTGCAGGTGCACGACAGCCGAAGGTGCCTAACGACAGTGAAGAAAATCGAGCGCTGAACCGTCGCATCGAGTTTGAGATAGACGCAACGTAGTAGGCATCGGCGAACGTCGACTGCTCATAGTCAACCAACAACGCCCACCCCGGAGCTCCGAGGTGGGCGTTGACGCGTTCCCGCCCGAAATATTGCCCATGGGTCGGACTAGCTTTTTGCTGCAATCGGAAGCACACTGGTATGGACGCCCCGAACCGCCTGGGGCGTCGCCCCGATCAGAGGTGGGGGTGCTGATCCGCCGCAATGTGCCCCTGCCTCAATCGGGTCGGTGCAGTCGGTGCAGTCCGTCTTGAGGGTTCCCAGCCCGCCGGGGTGGCGTTACTCGTCGGCCGCGGTGGTCTTGTCGGCGGCCAGATGGCCTCGGCGGTGTCCACCGGTCCAATCCTCTTGCGATGGGGTGTCGGTTATCCCACCGAGCACGGACAGTTGTGGCACTTCTCGCATGCTGCGCTTCATCTCGGCAAAGCCGGGGAAGGATGCGAGGGTGGTTACCGCGTCCCACAACTCGACGGCCTGTTCGTCGTCAGGTATCCGCGAGATAACCGGTCCGAAGAACGACAGCCCGTAGGGGGGCTGGAACGTGACTATGGGCGTGCCGACATCTCGTCCGGTGCGTGACAGCGCAAGTTCGGTTTCACCGTCGAGCATGACGTCCCAGTCGGTGTTGTCGAGCGCTTCGGCGTAGCCGGTCGAGAGGCCGGCGTTGGTCAGGACTTCGGCCGCATGTTCCGGACTGCTGAGGCGACTGTGAGCTCCCACCCCCTCGGGTTGATTCCAGTAGCTCTCCCCGTAGGCGGTAACCAGCCGACCAAGTGGTTCGCGGCCGAGGTCGTGACGCACGGCGGCGGCAACTCGCAGCATGCGGAGCCCGGCAGTGTGGCCGAACTCGTACTCGGGAGGAAATTCGGTGGCGTAGTCCTTCCCTTTGTTGAGTAGCCGCAAAGAAATGAATCGCCAGTCGACGTTGTACTCCTTCTGGGCGGCCACCTTCTCCACCCAGCGGGAAGTAATCCAAGCGAACGGACACACGGGATCCCAGAAGAACTCGATGTCATAGTCGGGGTTGCTGGCGGGAACATCGGTGGGCGTCACGTGTATCTCCTGGATCGCTGGTCGTCTTGGCTCACGGGGCTCGGCTTGAGCCTGTTCAGAGAACCGGTGTGTCGTCCAGGCTATTTCTTTGTTTGTTGCGTCTACGGTCACAGCGTCTA
>JAHDFR010000017.1:0-8831 GCA_020628065.1 Acidimicrobiales bacterium | reverse complement strand
GCCGTCGGTTCGGCCATGTCCGACGCCGAGGCTGTCGATCCGTTGCGGCAGGCCCATCAAGCGACACGTGAGGCCTTGGGCGGCGTTGATGTTGATGGCCCGAGGCTGACCTGGAGTGACCTTGCCGTCGAGCCTCAGCCGGTGCTGCGTCCGTGGAGCTTGGGTCCGGAGTTCCACTACGACGAGAGTTGCTTTGAACTTAACCCCGTGATGTGGCACACGCTGTCGGCCCACGGCTGGGCGGTACGGGGAACGGAGCCAACCGAAATGGCGATCTGGACCGACGACGCCGTTCTCCGGTCGTTTGCCCGGGCCAATGCCGATGGCTATTGGCGATCGGTGCACAGTTCCGTCCTGGCCGCCCTCGAGGATTCAACCCGCACCGAGTTTCGGGCCGAAATGACGTCGTGGTGCGTGCTGGGTTTGGCCCGCCTGCTCTACACCGTTCGGACCGGTTCGATCGCTTCGAAGACCGTCGCCGGACGCTGGCTATCGGTCGAGCGGCCCGATGTTGCCGAACTCGTTGGTCATGCAGTCGCCATCAGGGGCGAGGACGCTCCGGCACCCGACGATCGGGCCATGGTCGTCGCCACCGCCGATTACATGGAGTTGGTGATCAGTCTGATCTTGGGTGAAGAAGGTTCGACATAGGTCCGATACAGCAGATGCTTCGATACAGCAGGAGCTCTGACAACAAGGGTGTGTGCCCGTTCTTTTGAGTCGAATCCTTGACCTTCTCCTTGGATAGCTTGACCTTCCCCTTGGATAGAAGGTCTAGGCTGCTCGGGTGATCTACGGGCCTTGTGGGCAAAGACGCTGCGTAAAGCCATTGTTTTTGCTGTTTCTGGTCGGGTTCTTGTCGTTGTTGTCGACCACCCCGGCTGCAGCCCACACAGGTTTCGAGTCGTCCGACCCCGAAGACGGCGCCGTTGTGAGTGGGGCAGTCAGCGAAGTGACCCTCACCTTTTCCGGTCCGGCCGACCCGGCCGGGGAGGGTTTTGTCGTCCTCGATGGTTCCGGCGAGCTGAGGGAACCGACGGAGTTCCAGCCCAACGACGACCGGACGCAGTGGACGCTGGAGTTCGTCCCGCCGCTGAGTGAAGGTCGAATCGGTCTGCGTTGGACCGTGCAGGCACCGGACGCTCACCCTATTAGTGGCAGCCTGAGCTTCACCGTGCGAGCCGCCGCATCTCAAGAGGAGAGTCTCCAGTCGTCTGCGGCCGAAGGGTCGGATGCGGGTCGTGGGGATGAACAGAGAGCCGCCGAACCCTCCGAGCCCAATTCGGAGTCTCGGATCTCGTCTGCAGTGGAGGCCGACGAGGATCTGGCCGAGTTCCTCAAGGTTGTTCCCCCGGTTTACGGGGCAGGTGCGCTGTCGGCGTTAGGGCGGGTAATTGCTTTTGCCGCCACCGCCATGGCCATCGGTGGCCTCCTGTTCGCGTCCCGGGTGGTTCGTGACCGACGGCCCGAGGTGGTCGTGCTGCTCAACGTGGTTGTCGGGTCGGCCATGTTAGTCCCACTTGGAGCGATGGTGGACTTCGTTGGCCTGCTCGTCACCGCCAACGGCGGCTGGAGTGGTCTTTGGAGGACCGGCCTGGTTGATGACGTGGCCTACACCGACTCCGGTTTTGCCGTTTACCTTCGTGCCGTTGCCGGTATCGGGTTGGCCGCTGCTGCGCTCCTGCAGCTCCGCAACCTCCCGCTCCATCTGTCCACCGCCGTCGGTGGAGACGCGGCCGGAACGGCGCTTGGATCCGAGGCCGGGACTGCGACCTTGGACCGGTCGATCGATGTCGAGGAACGGACGAGCGGAAGCAGAATGTCGCCGCCAGCGGTGGCGTCCGCCGCAGTTCTCGTGGCGTCGTTTAGTTTCGACGGCCACACCGTGACCGAAGGGAATCGCTGGTTGACTTCGGCTGCTGATGCCGCCCACGTAATGGCATCTTCGATCTGGGCCGGCGGGGTGCTGGCCTTCGCCGTTGTGTTGCGGCGGCGTCGCCGCCTGCGGCAACAGCTCTCCGGGTTTGAGTTGGCGGTGCGGTTCTCGGTCGTGGCCACCGCCTCGCTGGTTGTCGCCGCCGTAGCCGGGGTGGCCTTGACCGCGGTGATTCTGGATCAGCCGGCCGACTTGTGGACGACGGAGTGGGGCCGACTGCTCTTGGTAAAAGTTGGTGCGGTGGCCGTCGCCGCCGGTATCGGTGGCTATAACCATTTCTTCGTCCTGCCGTCGTTGGAAAGTGATGTGCCTTCGTTGGATTCAGCCGGGGGAGCGTCCTCGCGGCTGCGAACCACGGTCACCATTGAGGCCATAGCGTTACTCGCTGTTATCGCCGTCTCGGCCATTCTTGTCGGAGCGTCATCTCAATGAAAACTGCAATGACACATCTACTCTGTGTGGGCCTGATTCTCGCTGTCTCGGCTTGCGCCGCCGACGAGAGCGCTGACCCGCTAGTGGCTGATGGGTCGGGAACGCTTGGTCAGTCGGTGTACGCCCAGAACTGTGCGTCCTGCCATGGAGTCAACCTGGAAGGAACTGACAAGGGCCCGTCGCAGCTTTCGATCGTCTATGAGCCCAATCACCACAATGATGACTCGTACCGTTCGGCTATCGCCAACGGTGTTCCGCAGCACCACTGGCCGTTCGGCGACATGCCGCCGGTCGAAGGGCTCAATGCGGAAGAGGTGGAGGCCGTTATCGCTTTCATCCGCTCCGAACAGGAGCGTCAAGGTTTCCAGCGCTAGCGGTTGGAGGGCGATCTGATGGATACCGACGTCGAGGTCGAAGGTGGCCCGGAAGGGGTCGAACGATCGGCCGGCAGAGCACACAGCTGGCGTCGGTGGCTGCTTGCGCTCCTTGTCGTGGCGCTTATGGGTGGCGGGCTGGCAGCCGTGCGATACCAGCAGGGCAGATGTCTGGCCGACCATTCGGTGGCCACCATTTGGAATGAAGCAGCGCTCGATGCCATCAGGAGGGATTTTCCGGCACCGACGGTTCACTCCCGGAATCTGTACCACCTGTCGGTGGCCATGTGGGATGTCTGGGCGGCCTACGAACCGACTGCGTCCGGTGTCTTTGTCGACGACAAGCGGGCAGACTCGGATCAGTCAGAGGCCCGCTCCCAGGCAATCAGTTTTGCTGCTTACCGGTTGCTTACCGACCGATACTCTCAATCAACCGGCGCCATCGAGAGCTTGTCGCAGTTCGATGAGACCCTGGAGTCGTTGTGTCTCGACCGGGACATGATTCAGGTGGAGGGTAGTCCGGCCGCGTTCGGCGCCGCCGTGGCCGACGCCATCCTGGACGAGTCGGTGGACGACGGCTCCTTGGAAGCCTCCGGCTATGTGGACCCCAGCTACAAGCCGATCAATGAGCCGTTGGCTGTCGATGAGCCCGGAGTTGAAATGGCCGACCCCAATCGGTGGCAACCATTGGATCTTGGCGAGCAGATCACCCAGAACGGCCAGGTTCTCGACGACCCGGTTCAGGAGTTCATCGGGCCCAATTGGGGTTACGTCACTCCGTTCGCCATAACACCGGATCCAACCAACGGGCTGCCGTACGATCCGGGCCCACCGCCTCTCTACGGGACCGATGAATTCGCCTCTGGTGCCAGTGACGTCGCCGCACTGTCGGCCAAGCTCGACTCGCTATCGGGGGACGTGGTTGACATCTCTCCGGCAACGCTGGGCAACGTCGAACTCGGAACATATTCGGCTGAAGGGTGGGACACCAACCCGACGACTGGCGAACCGTACCCGACAAACCTTGTTCCCGAGGCCGACTACGGGAGGATCATCGCCGAGTACTGGGCTGACGGCCCCGACTCTGAAACCCCACCCGGGCACTGGAACACGTTGGCCACAGGGGTAGGTGACACCCTGGAGGCCGATGGCGGGCTGGCGATCGACGGCGAAGAGGTCGATCGCCTGGAGTGGGACGTGAAGGTCATGCTGGCCATGAACGGTGCCCTGCATGACACGGCGATTGCCGTTTGGGGGGCGAAGGCCTACTACGACTACGCCCGGCCTATCTCCATGATCCGCTACCTGGGCCAGCAGGGACTCCTGGTGGACAGTCCCGGAGTGATTGAAACCATCACCTCCGAGAGTGCCAGTGCGGGGGGACCGCACGCTCACCTCAAAGACCATGTTGGAGAACAGGCCGTGTACGCCTGGCGGGGCGAGCCGCTCAACCCCAACGCCATGTTGGGCGGCGTCGGTTGGATTCGTGCTGCTGAGTGGCTTCCCTATCAGCGACAGTCGTTTGTCAGTCCGGCGTTCGCCGCCTACGTCAGCGGTCACTCGGGATTCAGTCGGTCGGCGGCCGAGGTTCTCACCGAGCTGACCGGCTCGCCGTTCTTCCCCGGCGGCCTGGCCACCCATACGGTGGAGCCGGGCGGGTTGTTGCATGAAGCCGGTCCTACGCAGGCGGTCACCCTGCAGTGGGCCACATACCGGGACGCGGCTGATCAGGCCGGCATCTCACGGCTCTACGGCGGCATTCATGTAGCCGCCGATGATCTGGCCGGTCGAATCATCGGCGCTGAGATCGGGGTAATGGCCACCGAGCGGGCCCGCGGCTACTTCGGTGAGTAGTACGTGGGCAATGTGGTTTAGCTGAACCGACGGTTGATCGTCGATCGGTCTGTGGGTGCTAGGCCGGTGGCTTCGTCGACGGCCGTCCAGGCGGCCTCAGTGACCTGGCGGTATAGCCGGGCCGCCAGTTCAAAGGCGGCCGCCCCGCTCCAGTCTCCGGGGAGGGATGCCTCGGGTAGCGCCGGGTCGGTAAGCCTGGCTCGTCTCAGGTCGTGGACGAGCATGGTTCGCAGGGCGAATGATGCTTGCGGGTGCAGCTCGTCGAGAGCTCTGTCGCCGTAGTGTGCGTAGGTGGTGTGGAACGTTTGGTAGGCCTTCTCGGCTTCGTCGAGAGAGAACGAGCTGCCCAACACCCCGGAAGAAACCAGCTGTTCCATGTCGACGAACGAGGCTGACGCTACTGGCGGCGCGGCCTGAACTTCGAGTCGGTCGAGGAGGTGTGAGGTCTGCTCTGCGCTGTCTTCGGGCAGTATCCAGACGTCGTCGCTGACTTCGGCGAATCCGTGCCAGCGTAGGTGGTCGACCAAACGCCGGTGGTCGCCGGCGGCGGTGGCCGCCGTGCCGGTGAACACCACGGTCCATTGACGGTTCCAGGCAATCGGCCGTTGGTGGTAGATGCGCTGCTCGGCTGAGGCGAACTCGTCGATGGCGAACTCGGTGAGCCGGTACCTGCTACGTCGGCCGACCCGCTCGCTCTCCAGCCAGCCTTCGCCGACCAGGCGGTACATCGAAGTGCGAATCAGCCGTTCGTTGTAGCCGAAAGGGGCGGCCAATTTGAACAGGTCGCCCAGCCACACTTCTCCGCCGACGGGAACGATGGAGTCGCCGAAGATGGTGACCAGCACGGAGCGGGCCGAAGTCGACCCGCTCCAGATCTGTGGCTCCGGCTTCAGCTGCATGTCGTCGGCTGGCCGTCACGGCGACCGCCGGGTTGGTCAACTAACCGGAATCTGTTGAGCTTGCTTGTCGGGGTCATCGGTTTGATCGATGGTAGTCCCGTTGCCATTTGATGTTGGTTGGTGGCCATTGACGTCCGAGGATTGGGTGTCGGACCGCGCATCGGCATGGGTGCCGGTGTGGGCAGTGCCTTCCACATTGATGCTGGGCAGGATTCGATCCAGCCACTTGGGCAGCCACCAGTTTCGGGCTCCCAACAGCTGCATGGTGGATGGCACCAGCAGCATGCGGACCAGGGTGGCGTCGATCAGCACGGCCATGGCCAGGCCGACACCGAAGATCTTGATGACCCGCATGTCCTCCAGCAGGAAGGCGCCGAAGACCACCACCATGATGGCTGCCGCGGCCGAGATGACTCGGGCGGTGGCTGCCAGGCCGTCGGCCACCGAGTTCACCGGATCGCCGGTGCGGTCGAACTCCTCCCGCACTCTCGACAACAGGAACACCTCGTAGTCCATGGACAGGCCGAAGACGATGGCGAACAGCATCATGGGAATAAACGGCTCGATGGGGGCCGGCTCGACTCCGAGTAGTTCGCCACCCCATCCCCACTGGAAGATGGCGACCACGATTCCGTAGGCGCTGGCGATGGACAGCATGTTCATCACCACCGCCTTGAGCGGCACCAGCAGCGACCGGAAGACCATCATCAACAGGAGGAAGCTAAGAGTCAGCACCGCTCCGAAGAAGATCACGATGCGTTGGGCCAGGTAGTTGCTGAAGTCGATCTGAGCCGGTGGTCCGCCGGTGACGCTGACTTCGGCGATGCCGGAGTTGTCACCGGCCGCTTCCAGCACGTCGGGAATCACGTCGTCTCGCAAGCGCTGGACAAGATCGTTGGTAGCTTCATCCTGAGGCGAGGTGGTCGGGATGATCTGAATCAGGGCCGCCTCGGGCGAAGCCGGATTGTTCGGGAGTGGTCCGGCCGCCACCTGGACACCGTCGGTTTCGGAGATGGCCTGGGTCAGGGCCATGGCCGTCTGTACTCCGGCGGCGGCCTCGGGGCCTGATTCGAGTTCGATGACGGCCATGAACGGACCGTTGAATCCCGGCCCGAACCCTTCGGACAGCAGGTCGTAAGCTTTGCGGGTGGTGGTCTCTTCCGGGAAGTTGCCGGTGTCGCTGAAACCGAGGCGCAGATCCAACACCGGGTAGGCCAGGGTCAGCAGCAGTGCTGTACCTCCGATGGCGAACAGCCAGGGGCGACCCTGGATGAGCCGGCTCCACTTGTACCAGATGCTGTCCCGCAGGGGCTTGGGTTCACGGGGCGGGATGATTCGTTTCAGGCCGGGGATGGCAAAGCCACCGATGAACAGAGCGGTGATGAGGACGGCGGCAGCGATGGCCAGGGTGATGTTGCCGAGCCCGAGGCCGGTGACCAGAAGCAGGGCCGACAGCACTCCGGCGGCGGCAATGTGGCCCACTCGACTGGTCTCCAGCCGGTCACCGGCGAAGCCCAGAAAGGCCGGCAGCAGAGTGACCGAGGCCAACATGGTTATAAGTACGGTGATCGACGCACCGATCCCCAGACCGGTGATGAAGCTGAGGCCCATCAACAACATGCCCAGCAGCGAGATCACAACGGTGGTGCCGGCGAACAGCACGGCCCGGGCGGCGGTGTCGAACGCCACCGAGGTGGCGTCGATGGGGGAGAGCCCGTCGTGCAGGCCCTCCCGATAGCGGGTGACGATGAACAGGGCGTAGTCGATGCCTACGCCGAGTCCGATCATGGCTCCGATTTGGATGGCGAAGTCCGGCATTTCCATCACGTTGGAGATCAAGGTGATGACGCCGATGCCAATGCCAACCCCGAACACCGCGGTGCCGATGGGTAGGCCCATGGCCATGACCGAACCGAACGAGACGATGAGGATGACGACGGCGAAGGCCAAACCGATCAGCTCTGACTCCGGCGGTTCGAACTCGGCCAAGACCTCGCCGCCGATTTCGATCTGGGTGTCGGCCAGGTCGGGGAGTTGCTCGTGGATTTCCTCGCCGATCTCCTGGCCTCGGATTTGGTCTACATCCTCGGCCAGCGTGAGCTGGGCGTAGGCGATGGTGCCATCAGGGGAGATCTGGCGGGAGCCGGGAGCATACGGACTCTCCAGGGTGACGCCGTCGATCTGGGCTACGTCGTCGAAGAGGGCGGTCATGGCGCCCTGCACTTCGGGATCGGTAACACCTCGATCGGTTTTGAACACGATGTTGGCCGGCTGTCCAGCCCCAAGGCCACCGAAGTACTCCTCCAAGGCGTCGAAACCGTCGGCCGTTTCGGAGTCGGGAATCTCGAAGGTGGCGCTGAAGGCCGACCCCACGGCTCCAGAAGCCCCCAATGCTCCGACGAGCGCTGCGATCCAAATGAACAGCGCAAGCCACGGGTGGCGGAACGACCACCGACCAATTGATGCCAACATGGCGATTCTCTTTCTTTCCCTCTACGAAAAACTTCGCTTTGTTCCTGTCGGCTGATTTGATCTCTGATCGACAGGTCGTTTCGATACGAATTAGTATCGAAACGCTACCCTTTTATCATGCCCCAGGCGGTCACGGGGCGGCAATGATTTGACAGCGGTAATGTCGAGACATCGGGCACAGGAAGCCGGGATACAGGAAGCCGGGACGCAGGAAGCCGGGACATAGAGGACCGGGATACAGGAAGCCGGGGCACAAGAACTTGGGATCGGCACATGGCCAGACCTAGAAGCGAACGGGCCCGTCAGGAGGCTCTGGAGGCCGCCACGGGGGTGGTCCTCGACCTGGGCGTCGGCGGATTCACTATCGATGAAGTTGTCCGACGTAGCGGCGTGGCCAAGACCACCATCTACCGTCATTGGGGCTCAGGTCAGAATCTGCTTTTTGATGCTGTTGATCAACTGATCGTTCCTGAACCGGAGCCCAACACCGGATCGTTCGACGGTGATCTTCAGGAGATGGCGGAGTTTGTGCTGGCAATACCGGACGAGCTCAGAATCCGCAGCCGTCGCATCTTCGCCGGTCTCTTGGAGGGATCGATCGACGACCCGACAATAGACGAGTTGTTCGCCCGGCTTCGTGAGGGGCGGCGTGGGCAGGTCGCCGGAATTCTGGTCCGGGCCGCCAAGCGGGGCGAGATCGATCAACGCTACAGCAAATCGCCTGACCTAGATATCGCGGTCGACATTGTCGTAGGGCCCTTCTTCTCCCGGGTGTTGATCTCCGATGACGTGGTGACCGAGCGAGAGGTCGAGATTTGGGCAACCGCTGTTCGCCGCGGACTCCAGGCCCAGTAGAGGTCTGAG
>JAHDFR010000174.1:6854-8462 GCA_020628065.1 Acidimicrobiales bacterium | reverse complement strand
CGGTTCATGGCGTCAACCGTCTGGCTGAGATCGAACTGCTCGACCACCCGTTGGCGCCCGGCGCCGGCCAAGCGGTCACGCAGCTCATGGTCGGTCAACATTCGTTCCAGCGCGTCGGCCAGATCTGTCGGGTTTCGCTCGTCGGCGAGCAGCCCAGTCACCTCGTGTTCCACCAGCTCGGGAATACCGGACACCCTTGTGCTGATAACGGGAACCTCGAGGGCCATTGCTTCCATCAGAGCCACCGGGATGCCGTCTTTGCGGCCGTTGTTCAATACCACCGACGGCAGGACAAAGGCGTCAGCCTGGCTGACGATCTTGATGGCCTCGTCCACCGGGCGGGCCCCGTGAAAGACGATCTGTTCGGCTATCGGAGAGTTGGCGGCCATCGCTTCCAGCTCGGTGCGCAGCGGGCCGTCACCGACAATGTCCAAACGCATGTCGATGCCCCGCTGGTGAAGGATCTTGTGAGCTTCGATGAGGTAGGCGTGACCCTTGTACTCTCTGAGGCCGGCCACCACAGCCACCTTGGGCGGCTGATTGTTCGGCGCCTCCGGTCTTGGTGAGATAGTCGCCACATCGACGCCGCAATGGACCACCTCGACCTTGTCGGCCACGTCGGGGTACAGGTCCGAAATCATTTCCCGGTTGTGTTCCGAAATGGTCACCACGGTCTCGGCGTTTCGAAGCTTCTCGCCCAGCATCACCTGATGTATGTACAGGTCGTGGGCATGCAACGTGACCGAGTACGGCAGCCCGGTAAGAATCGAGAGTTGATAGGCGAACAGCGCCGAGTGAGTACCCCAGTGAGCGTGCAGGTAGTCGAGACCTTGTTCGGTTACCCGGTCGGCCGTCCACGGCGTTCCCAGCGAAATGACCAGAGCGCGGGCCAGGAACTGTGGTGACTCGATATTGCCGACGACGGCCCGAGCCCACATTCGAGCCCACCGGGTCGGAGAACGAAACAACCATCTGGCTTGAGCAGCCAGCAGCTGTAGCGGCGATGCGTCGCCGGCGGCGGTCAGCCCCGGCATGAAATCTGCGGCCTCCGCCTGAACGATCTGATCTTTCTCCCGATAAAGGGCGATCATCGAAACGTCATGACCGCGACCGCGAACACCCGCCGCCTCACGGGCGATAAACGTCTCAGTCGTTTTCGGGAAGCGCGACACGACGTATCCAACGTTCATTGCCTGATCCCAGTCTTCATCTTTGCGCCTTTGCAGCCGGTCCTGGAGGGCTCGTGAGAGCGAGCCTGCCCGGGTGCGCCGCCACCAACCTCGGCGGATTTCATTCCCTGTGTTTCCTTGCGTTTTGAAGCGTAGCTCCGGACGTTTGCTTGTCGTTGAGTGTGGGCATATGTCTTCACTAGGTAGATCTCCACGAAACGACAGGGGCCTGCCCGGCAGCCGGTGGGTGAACTTGCCGTTATGTCCACTAATGGTGTTGAAGTAACCTGATTGTTGAGTGGCTTAAGCATGGTGGCGCTGCAACTCAAGAAATAATTCTGTTTCTCGTACCTCTCGACCCGTCCAGGTCTGCAGTGCGAGGACGCGTGGCGACAGAAAAGAGAGGGACTCTCCGATGAGCCTACTTGCAGGGCATTCC
>JAHDFR010000174.1:2104-6754 GCA_020628065.1 Acidimicrobiales bacterium | reverse complement strand
GCCAGCTTCATCGCCATCTACACGGCGATGGTTGTCTCCCGCAACGGTGAGATGCCGCACTGGTTGACATCGATCCGTCGGCTAAGGGGCTAGTTTCGGCCGCAGGTCGAAGGGCTGCGGGCTTGCTATGCGGCGGTTGTTTGCGTAGCCGGTTTCGGTGATTCGGTTCTGGCGGCTACCGGCCTAGGGAGCCAGGTGACCGTAGGCCTTTGACTGGCTGTCCTGAGGGGCGTAGCTGTTGTAGCTGGACCCGGCCTGCAGCTGCGGGTTGCGGTAGATGTTGCCGCCCCCGTCGCTGATCTGCGAGGCCAGAACGCCCTGGGAGTCATAGCCGATGTTGTTGGACGCCCGGTTGTTGGAGCCGTTCAGCTGGTAGACGCTGATGTTCTCGGAGTAGTCCTTGGCCCCGACCATGATGTTGCGTTCCATGGTGATGTTTGAGGTGTTGAAGCTCAGCTGGATGCTGGAAGGCCCCAGATTACCGACCATGGTGTTGTAGCGAATCTTGACGTTGCCGATGTTGCCGCCACCGGCGCTGGGTGAACCGACCTTCACCGCTCGACCGTTGGCCGATCCCACCAGCAGGTTCCGCTCGATGGTGCCACCGCCGGTGCCGCAGGCGCAGTAGATCAGGTGGTCCTGGTTGGTGCCGTTGGTCGGATAGGTGTCGTGAATGTAAAGGCCCTTGAGGAGGAAGTTTCGGGGGTTCTGTGTCACCAGCATGGCTGAGAAGGCCCGGGCGCCCCAGAACTCGGAGTCGCGCCACACCCAGTCAACACCACCGTTCATGATGATCATGTGCTCAACCGAGCTGCCGTTGTTGTTGTCCCAGGTGACGTTGATGCCGGAGATGGTCCAGTAATCCATGTCGGTGAGGATGACGCGACCCTGAATGACCACCCGTTCGCCGGGGGCGTTCGTCATGTTGATTCGGGCGCTGGAAGTTCCCCTGGGCATCCGATAACCCGGGTTGACATGCTCCCGGTAGGTGCCTCCCTTGACCATCAGCGTCTCACCGGCCCGAACGGCAAGAATGCCCTCATTGATGGTGCGGTAGGGCCGTGACTGCGAACCGTTGCCGCCACTGGAAGCGCTGGCGTCGACCCAAACCACATTGCCGCTGGGCGGTTGAGTGGAGGCCGTCGAGGTTGTCGGCCTGGTTGTGGTCGTTGTTGCCTGGGTGGTGGTTGTTCGCTGCGTCGTAGTCGTGCGTTGAGTGGTCGTGGTCCGCTGGGTGGTGGTTGTTCGCTGGGTGGTGGTTGTCCGCTCCGTGGTTGTGGTCGCCTGAGCGGTCGAGGTGGTGCGTTTGGTGTTGTTCGTTCTGCGGGTGGTCTGCGTTGTGCTGGACGATGCCGTGGTTTGGCGGCCGGTGGTGACGGATTCCGATGTGGTGCCACCGGTGTCACTGGTGGTGGCTCCCCCGGTGGTCTCGGAGCCTGTCGTGCCGGTCTCGCCACTTGTGGTGGTCGACTCGTCGCCGGTGGTTGTGGTGTCGCCGGTGGTTGTGGTGTCGCCGTCCCCGGTAGCGGCGAACAGGCTCAGGGCGTTCTGCCCGTCGGCCGGTATAGCGCCTCCGGTTGCTCCGTCGATGCGGAACGTGCCGCTGGGCTGTGACGTGCTGCTTGCGGTGGATTCGGTGGTGCTGTCCTCAAGGGCGTCCTCGTCGCCGATGGCCCGAATTTCGCCTCCGCCATTGGGGGTCAGCACGGTGATCAGCGTGAAGCCAACCAAAAGAAGCGCTACCGCCGCCACTGGCAGGAGCGCTCGGCCTAGGCCACCTCTGTCGGGTCCGGGGTACGCCGCCCGTCCGTTCTGCACACTCGGCACATTAATGACGTTTCGTAACAAAACCGACCAATTTCGTCTTGTGGTCGACATCCTTTGCCCAATCATTACCTCGGCGCTAGATATACCCAGGCACCTGTGGATAACCTCTGTGGGTTGGTCGCCTACGACCTCAGCCCCGGGTGGGCGGCTAAAGCGTTCGATCCCACTCGCTCAGCTGCCCGATGAGCCCCGGATCGAAGTTCAAGGCCGGGTCCGTGGCCACTCGGTCGTGTACCACAATCGAGTCGTAGCCAAGCTTTTGAATCCGCCCGGCGAAATCAACAAAGGCATCGAACGATTGCATCGGTTCGCTCCGGCCGGCGGAAAGAAACGCCAGTCGACGTAAGGAGCCCGGCTCTCTTCCGATGATGGCGCAGTGCTGATCGACCGATTCGGCCTGCGAGGACAGCTGGGCTATGAAATCGTCCAGGGTCTCCGCCGGTTGGGAGGGAATGCCGAGAGTGATCAGGATGTCGGCCTTCTCGGTGGCCATCTTCAATGTTCGAGGTCCCCCGGCGGCAATCGCCAACGGCAAACGTGGTTGCTGCACACAGCCGGGAACGATTCGACCCTCGTTCACGGTGTACCAAGTGCCGGTGTGATCGGTTTCGCCGGTGAGCATGCGGTCGACAACGTCGGTGTATTCAATGAAGCGGTCGGCCCGTTGCCGAGCATCAAGAGGATCGTCGCCGAAGACCGTGGCATCAAATCCGGTTGTCCCGGCACCCAAGCCGAGGATGAACCGCCCGTCGGATAGATGATCCAACGTCATGGCATCCTTGGCCATCGTGGCCGGGTGGCGCATGTTGGGGCTGGACACCATGGTGCCGATCCCAATTGAAGATGTTCCGGCGGCAACTGCGGCCAACCACGGCACGGTTGAGTGCCAGGTTTGATCGCGGTAGTGCCGCCAGGAGTGATGGTCATAGAGCCAGTAGTGGTCGAAGCCCATGGCCTCGATCTGTTGAGCTCTTTGTAAGGTGTCGGTCCAGTTGTTGATCGGCATGACGACAACCCCAAGTTCCAGCGGGCGCTGTCCAGGCTGGTGTGGGTAGTTGCCTGATGATGTGGATTGGGATGTCATGCTCGCCTCGTGATCCGTTGATGTATTGTCCGTGGATGTCGGCTCGCCCGCCGGTGTTGGTTGGGTGCCGGTTGGGGCGGGTGCCGGTGTTGCTCGTCGGTTCGTTCGGTAGGGGGTACGAGCGGACTACCGTGACTGGATGCTGTGGACTCGGTTTCGACGGGTGACGCCCGAGCTTCAAGTGGTGAAGCCATGAGTGCTGTTGGTGTCCTACTTCCGGTTGCCGCCGCGGCCTGCGGTGAGGATGTCGGTCTGATTTGCAGCTGGGTGGCGGAGCGAACCGGTTCGGAGCGTTGGGCCACGCTGGCCAACTATGTGTTCGACATTCCGGTCCGCATAGCGTTCATCGCCCTAGTGGCTTTCTTCGTGACCCGTTTGATTCGGAGAGCCGTCGACCGGTTCGGCAACAACGTGGCCCAGCGGAGCGCCGAGCAATGGAACCAGCTCAACCGTCGAGGCCGCAACGCCAGAGGCGAAGACGAAGAGGCGTTCCGGGGCCGAGCGGCGCTACGGGTGGCCACCATTGTTTCCATCTTGTCGTCGTTGACGACGGTGATTGTCTGGTCGGTTGCCTTCTTCCTCATACTGGGCCAGTTCAACATCGACCTTGCGCCGCTTCTGGCCGGTGCCGGTGTGCTGGGTGTCGCTCTTGGTTTCGGCGCCCAGTCGGTAGTGGCCGACTTTCTGTCGGGGTTCTTCATGTTGATCGAGGATCAGTTCGGGGTTGGAGACGTCATCGATGTCGGTGAGGCCAACGGCGTGGTGGAGGACGTGTCGCTGCGGGTCACCACGTTGAGGGACGTCAACGGCACGGTCTGGCACATCAGAAACTCTGAGATTCGGCGGGTGGCCAACAAGTCGCAGTTGTGGTCTCGGGCCGTGCTCGACATAGAGGTTGCCTACGACACCGATGTTCGTCGAGCCGAAGGCATTATTCAGCGCGTAGCCGATGAGTTGTGGCGGGACACCGGTTTCACCAAAGGCGACATTATCGAACCCCCCGAAGTGTGGGGCGTTGAACGGTTGGCCCCCGATGGGGTGGTCATTCGCCTGGTGGTCAAGACCGATCCGGCTGAGCAATGGGTGGTGGCCAGAGAGCTGCGGATCCGAATAAAGGACGCCTTGGAAGAGGCCGGGATCGAAATTCCGTTCCCTCAGCGCACGGTTTGGATCCGCCAGGACGAGTCGGTCGTGCCTCGTGGCCTGCGACCCAACGTGGACACCGCACCGATACGACTTCCCCACGATCTGCGGGAGTTCGGCCCAGAATCCTAGGGTTCGCCGATCGACGAAATTGAACAACCGAAAAAGAGTGACGCCCCCGGCTGTGTCGGCCGAAGCCTGCACATCCGGGAGCGCCATAAAGTTCGAAGCGATCCGTCACTGACGATCTATTCAGGTGTACTGTCTATCACGAAAGTGTTTCACTGCCCGTTTGGCCAAAAGCCTTGCGGGCAGTTCCCTTTTTGCGAAGTTCGCACCTCTTGCGAGGCTTCCCTTCCCGAGCATCTTCCCAGCCTCGGTGTCAGGCTTCAGATCCGAAGATCTTCCACTTCCTCCGAGTTGCGGGGCCGATGTGGAATCCTTCCGCTCTCCGTCACTTCCGATCCGACTCCTTTGGCAGTTGGCTACCCGAGGGCGCCTTCCACATCCAGCTTCTTCACTTCAGGTGGTCCGAAGACCTTGGTGAGCTTCCGTGTTCCGAACGGAACCACTTCTCCCCAATCGACTGATTTCCC
>JAHDFR010000174.1:0-2004 GCA_020628065.1 Acidimicrobiales bacterium | reverse complement strand
TGGTGAGCTTCCGTGTTCCGAACGGAACCACTTCTCCCCAATCGACTGATTTCCCTACCCCCAGGATTTCCTCCGCCGTCCACTTTTAATCCACTGGCTTTTCCACGGCGCATCCACAGATAGCGAGCGACGACGAACAGCCGATCGGCGGCTAACGGCCACTCCAACGAGGAGGCCGTTTCTCAGCCCAGGCGGCCCGGCCTTCGGTGGCGTCATCGGTCGCTTGCGCCACCTTACGCATGGTCTCACCGAAACGTACGGCCTCGATCCACCCCATTTCACCCGCCCGCCAAGCGACTTCTTTGGTGGCTCGTTGGGCCAAAGGAGCGGCGGCCGTCAACGTTTCGGCCCAAGTCCGAGCTTCGGACAGCACCTGGTTCGGCGGCGTCAAGCGCCAGGCAAGGCCGACCTCGAGTGCCCGCTGTGCGTCGATCGGCTTGCCGGTCAACAGTAGCTCCATGGCGTTGGCCCAGCCGATGCGCTGTGGAAGCCGGATGGACCCGACGATGGTTGGGATGCCGAGCTTGACCTCCGGATAGCTGAAGGTCGCCTGATCCGAGGCGATGACGAAGTCGCAAAACAACACTCCGGTGAGTCCGTATCCGACACAGGGCCCGTTGACCGCGGCGATGGTGGGTTTGAACAGCTCCAGCCCGCTCTCAAACGAGTTAATGGTCGGCTTCTCCCAGAACGTCCCTGGAAACACGCCGGTTGCGCCGACCCCGTCTTTCAGGTCGGCGCCGGCGCAGAACACATCGCCGGTTCCGGTGAGAATGGCCACCCAGGCATCATCGTCTCCCAGAAAGTCATCCCATGCCCGGTTGAGTTCCTGACGCATGGGGCCGTTGATGGCGTTGCGGGCTTCGGGGCGGTTGAGAGTAATGGTGGCGATGTGGTCGCTCACCTCATAGAGCACGGCTGGTTCGTCGCTCACGATCTGCTCCTCAACTCCATTGTCTCGCCTGTTGGTGGTGTTACTTCGCCGCCAGGTAGCTGCGGTACACCGTGATCAGCGCCTGTTTCTCCTCGTCGGAAAGCTGCGCATCAGCCTCGACGGCTTCCTCCACAGTTGACACCGGTTTATCACCCGACTGGCGGCGAAGGATGCCTGCCCGGGTCATCAGCGTCTCGGGATCAATGCTGAGCGCTTCGCCGACGTTCTTCAGCACCCGAAGCGACGGTTGGTGCAGTCCCCGCTCGATCTGACTGAGATAGGCATTGGATATGTCGGCCATGCCTGACAACTGGCGTAGCGACAGGTTGGCCAGTTCACGCTGAGCTCGGATGAATGAGCCGACGGAGCTCGATTCTTCAGTACTGCCAGTGTCTGCTTTGGTGCCGGCGGCATCTGCATTTTTGCTGTTGTTCTCGGCGTCAGCCTTGGGTTTCTTGTTGGCCATCGGTCCTCGTCCTGTTGCGATCAAGCTAGGTCAAAAACGGCTGTGCCGCAGATCCGGGGCTTCAAATACCGGGCCTGCGACACAGCGGTTTGAAAATGTGTGGGAACGGTTCCCGCCCGGACAAGCGAGGTGGCGGTCGTCCGGGCGGGGTATCCCGACGTCGAGAGGTCAGGACAGTTGATTGATCTTCGGAGTTCTACTTGCTGCTCTTGACAGTGCCCTTGGTAGTGCTCTTCGAAGAGGCGGTCTTCTTGGCCGAAGAGGCGGCCTTCTTGGCGGTCGACGTGCTCTTCTTGGCAGTGGTCTTGGCCGTCTTGGTTGCGCTCTTCTTGGCGTCCTTGGCCGTCTTGGCCGGGGTGGCCGTCAGGACGCGTTCGGCGAGCTGACGCTGGTTGTCCATCACCTTGTCGGTCAGCTGGCGCTGATTCTCGATCATGGTGGTTGCGAAGTCGAAGTATCCGTCGACCCACTCGGCGGGGACGGTCAGACGCTCGGAGACCTGCTCGGTTGCCCGCTCCACGTACGGGAGGACGGTTCCGGCTCCCGGGATGGTGGACAGGTCGATGCGGGCAGAAGCCTGCTGGTAGCCGTCGGTCAAGGTCTT
>JAHDFR010000173.1:4227-8550 GCA_020628065.1 Acidimicrobiales bacterium | reverse complement strand
GCCGCCTCATCGGAAGTCCCGGATTCGGACAGTGGTGACGGCATCGAGGTGCTCAGCACCTACTTCGATCACTTGGGGTCGGGTAGCCCGTCGGGGACCATCGTCTTCCAGGCCGAACAGGGGGTGAATGATCCGGCCGTCCAGGCGGCCATGGAGGATCTGTTCGCCACCGTTGACGCCGGATTCCCCGACGCTCACGGTGTGCCTCAGCATCCGGGGGCGACAGTAGTGTCGCCCTATACCGAACTGGGAGTCGGCCAGATTGCCTTCGACGGTCCGTTGGCCGGGAAGGTGGCTTTTGCCCAGGTCAACCTGTCGGCTGATGTCGACGACACCGAGTCCAACGCGCTGGGCAAGGCTATTGCCGCCGAGGCGCCGCAGCTCGACGGTCTTGAAGTGCTGCCTGGTGGTATTCGTCTGGCCGACGTTCCCACACCCAAGACCGAGTTGATCGGCGTGGCCTTTGCCGTCGTCGTGCTCATTCTGGCCTTCGGGTCGGTGCTGGCCATGGGGCTCCCCATCGCCGTCGCCGTAGGCGGTGTCGGTGGTGGCATCGCCACCATCATGTTGTTGAGCAACGCACTGGACGTGCCCGACTTCACGGTGATGTTGGGCATGATGATCGGACTAGGTGTCGGCATCGACTACGCCCTGTTCATCGTGACCCGATACCGAGAGGGCCTGCACGCCGGACTCAACCCAAGAGATGCCACGATGGCGGCCATGGGTAGCTCCGGTCGGGCCGTGATCTTCGCCGGGATGACCGTAGTGGCCTCCATGCTGGGGCTTATCGCTGTCGGCATCGGCTGGATTGCCGGTATGGGGGTCGGCGTATCGCTCACCGTCATGGCCACCATGATCACCTCGATGACCCTGTTGCCGGCGTTGCTGTCGGTGGCCGGGGATCGGGTCGAGGTGACCCGCTGGCGAGGCCTCATCTCGGCCGGCTTCGCCGCCGTGGCATTGCTTGGTCTTGGTATCGGTTTCAGTTCGCTCGCCTTGGTCGGTGGTGCGGGAGTAGCGGTAACGCTGTTGCTCAGCGTCCCGATGTCGGGCCTTCGTCGACTGGTACCCGCCCGCCGGGCGAAGCCGGTCCGTGAAACCTGGTCATACCGGTGGAGCCGAGCCATCCAGCGCCGACCGGTAGTGGCTATGGCCGCCTCAGTCATGGTGCTGTTGACGCTGGCTGTACCGGTGCTGTCGATGGAACTTGGATGGACCGACGAGGGCAACCTGCCGGAAGACACCTACACCCACCGGGCCTATGACCTTATGGCCGACGCCTTCGGTCCCGGTTTCAACGGGCCGCTGATTGTCACCGCCGTAACCGATGGAGCGGAGGCCGCCCAAGTGCTGGAAGGTCTGGCCGTCGAGTTGGCCGCCACGCCGGGCGTTGCCGCCGTGACGCCGCCGATGCCCAACGACACGACCTCACCCGAAGCGTTCCTGATGACCGTCATCCCGACGACGTCACCTCAAGACCAGGCCACTGTCGACCTGGTGGGAACGCTGAGACAAGACGTCATCCCGGCAGCCGTCGGGGGTAGCGAGATGACGGTGAACGTCACCGGAAACACCGCCACCAATATCGACATCACCGACTATCTGGCGCAACGCACGCCGATCTTCTTCGGCGCTGTACTGGCGTTGTCGTTTGTGCTGTTAATGGTGGTCTTCCGGTCCATCCTGGTGCCGGCCAAGGCGGTTCTCATGAACGTGCTGTCCATTGCTTCGGCCTACGGCGTTGTGGTGGCGGTGTTCCAGTGGGGCTGGGCCGGGTCCGTTCTCGGCATCGCCGGCGGCCCGATCAATCCGTTCATGCCGATGATGCTGTTCGCCATCGTCTTCGGATTATCCATGGACTACGAGGTGTTCATGCTGTCCCGTATCCGTGAGGAGTACGACCGGACCGGTGACGCCCAGAACTCGGTGGCCGACGGCCTGGCCAGCACGGCCCGGGTCATCTCGGCCGCCGCCGCCATCATGGTCGTGGTCTTCGGGTCGTTCATGTTCGAAGACCTCCGCGAGATCAAGCTGTTCGGCTTGGGTCTTGGCCTGGCTGTGCTGCTGGACGCCACGCTGGTCCGCATGCTGTTGGTTCCGGCAACCATGGAGCTACTCGGCGCCCGCAACTGGTGGTTCCCGCAGTGGCTTGATCGGCTGTTGCCTACGGTGACCATCGAGGGGCGCGTTGATGGTGATCTGCCCGAGTTGATGGAGCCCGAGGGTGAACAGGAGCGGGTTCCCGCTCTGCAATAGGAGCCCTACTCCGTCATTGGTGCGTTGGGAGGTTGACTGGGCCAGGGGTACCCCTGGCCCAGCAGCTGTTTGACCACCGGGTCGGCCGCCTCCAAATAGCCGTCGGGCAGGTCGGTCAGCATGTCTTCGATGGGGGTGACGAACTTGGGTAGGAACTCGATGAGCAGTCCGATGCGGCCTGAGTCCGACTTGTTGGGCATGGCGCAGTGCCAGGTGAGGCCGTAGAACAAGATGACGTCCCCCGGGTCGCCCAGCATCTGTTGGTAGTTATCGAAGAACCGGTCCTCGGCGGTGGGGTAGTGGAGCTCGGCCGCCGAACCCGGTCGGTAGGCGGTTGCTCCCGATTCCACCGTGAACGGGTCGATCACCACGGTGGCCTGGCAGTTCAGCGGGAACGACGAGTTGATTCGGGCCGGGAAACTGTGGGCCCGGTGGTAGTCCCAGTACGGGTAGTCGATGTGTGGTTCCTGTCCGCCGAAGCCGGGCATGGTGCGGGAGGCGCAGTAGGACCCGCAAATGAAATCGGTACCGAGAAAGGCCCGCATCGAGTCGATGATTGCCGGGTGGCCGACCATTTCGGCGAAGACCGGATCGTGGTTGAACAGGTTCCAGACTCTCCGCTGAAGGTGGGCGTCCTGTTCTCCCTGGTTGAAGTGTGACCCGGTGAGCTTGGCATCGTCGGTCTCTGCTTCGATGGCTCTTCTGGCTTGGAGCACTTGAGCGTCGGTAAACAGGCCGGTCAGGCGGATTGCGCCTTCGCCGTCCAACAGCTCGGTTACGACAAGTTCCGGATCAAGCTGATCTACCGTCATCGTCCGCATTGGCCGATTCTCCCACGGTTTCAGCCGATCTTCGTCGTCGGTTTCCCGCTGAGTGACTGTGTCAGAGCTTGGATGGGCATTTTTACCCAGTGACCGATGGGCGGTAAGTCGCGCCTTACCTAATGACGTTCGCAAAGCCGTTGGGCTCCAAACCAGTCGGCGGCGGACCTGCTATTCCCGGCCTACTTCGATGTGTCGGTCGGGAAAATCGGGTTGCAGGGGTCTGGATCGGGCCACCTCCGTGAAGGATCCCTGCAACCTTCTTGAGGCGGTCCGTCCCTTTGGCAAAGTCCGTTAGCCTGTGAACCGATAGTCCCAGACCTTGGGCCGCCGGCACGGGCCCATGGGCGATACGACCCAAGGGTCTCGCCATTGAGCGGGGGCGATGGGATCATAAACGACAGTGCTAAGTTGAGGTGGAAATGGCTGTCGCGGCGGAGACTTGGACAGGGAACGAAGAAGGCGTTGACGTCTTTTTGGCACGGGCTGCGTCCGGTGACGACGACGCAGTTGCCTATCTGTATCGCCGCTACGTTCCTGCGCTCGTGCACTACGCTCAGCGGCGGGGTGCCGGCGACGCCGAGGGCGTAGCCGATCTGGCTTTTCTCGATGCGATAAACGCTCTACCTTCGCTTCGGTCGTGGTCGGAGGCGGTGTTTCGGGCCTACGCCTATCGGGCCACTCGGAGCCATATAAGCGGTGACTATCGGCGCAACACCGTCGACACCGTGATGCTGGACGAAGAACTTGACGTTGTTGACCCCGACTTGATCGAGGACGCAGTCATCTCTCAGCGGGGATTCGACGACCTGCTGCAGGGACTCAGCCCCGGACAGCGCGACGTGATCGTTCATCGATTCCTCGGCGGATTCTCGGTACAGGAGACAGCTGCTCGACTCGGACGAACCCCTGGCGCTGTCAAACAGCTTCAGTTTCAGGGCCTGACCCGAATTCGGGCCGCCTTCGCCATTGCCGTAGTCATGGTCTTGATCGCCGGGGCGATGGTGCTCGCTCAGACCTCCCAATCGGTGGTCACCGATGCGCCAACCGGCGTTGAAGAGGGTCCCGATATCGAACGTGAGCCGATATCGGACCTTGAGTCGGTGAAAGACGAGGAGTCGGTTGGAGAGCCTTTCTCAGTCGAACTGGAAAGCGAAGAGAGTCAGATCGGCGGGTCGTCAACCACAACCGTGGAGGTGTCGTCCCCGCCGACGACGGCCCAAGTCGAGGACGGAACCGACCA
>JAHDFR010000173.1:0-4127 GCA_020628065.1 Acidimicrobiales bacterium | reverse complement strand
GTCGCCGATCCGGCCGCAGGTGCGCTCGAACCGGTAGTCGAGGCGAGTGGCGCCAATCTCCGATTGTCAGCTGGTGGGGTGTCGCCCACAACGAAGACCGTTCCTGCTCCTCGCGTTGCGGAGTTGGATGATGCAAGCGATGACGATGACGACGATGCCGTAGTCCCGACTCCGGAACCGACGACGACAACTACCGAGCCGCCGACGTCGACCACAACGACGACCCCTGTCGTGCAAAATCAAGGCGCCCAGACTTTCCCCGACCCCATCGCACTGGAGAACAGCCGATCAAAGCGGTGTCTGACAGCGGGCGGCGACAAACTCGGCAATCTGGCTTGCGGCTCCCTCGGATCTCAGCAGGTCTTCGAGATCATCAACGTCTCGAACGACACGTACCAGATGCGTCATCCCGCCACCGAGAAGTGTGTTCAGCGGGGCGGTTTAGCCGATGCTGACGGCGTCATTGTCTCGCTGGAACCTTGCGCCGACTTCGAGTCTCAGAAGTGGAGGATAGAGCATCTCGGCGAGGGGCTTCACAAGGTGCGCTCCATAGCGACCGGCTACTGCCTCGATGTGGACCGAACCGACGGTTCGGTCACTGACTTGGCGTTCGCTCGTGCTTGCGACGGGACCAGCAGTCAGAAATGGACGTTCTACCGGTCCTAGGGCCGACGACGCCGTAGCATCAACGTGTGGAGCCAACCAGTCAAAGCGTGACGAGGCCACCTCTTTCCTCGCAGCTCACCGCCGAGTTCGTCGGAACGGCATTTCTCCTGGCGGCGGTAGTCGGGTCGGGCATCATGGCCGAGAATCTGTCTGATGATGTCGGCCTACAGTTGCTTCAGAACGCCTTCGCCACCGCCGGGGTGCTCACCGCCCTCATTTTGGCGCTGGGTCCAGTCTCCGGCGCACACTTCAATCCGGCGGTGACGCTGGCCGATCGACTCCTCGGCGGCATCGACACGACGACGGCGATGCTGTACGTCGTGGCTCAAACGGCTGGAGGCATCGTCGGTGTGCTGGCCGCCAACATCATGTTCGACCTGGCTCCGGTCAGCTGGTCGACGAAGGACCGGTCCGCCGGTCACCTGGTTTTTGCCGAAGGGGTGGCGACCGTCGGGTTGCTGTTGGTGATCTTTGGCGTGGTCAGAGCCGCCGGGAGTGGCCATCCGTCCCGGTTGGCGGCGTTCTCGGTTGGCGGGTACATCGCAGGGGCGTACTACTTCACGTCATCCACTAGTTTCGCCAACCCGGCAGTCACCGTGGCCCGAATGTTCAGCGACACCTTTGCCGGCATCGCGCCGGCCTCGGCCCCGATGTTCATCATCGCCCAAGTGGTGGCGGTCGCCGTGGGCGTGGTTGTCATCAAGGCCATCTACCCCGACCGCCAAGCCTGATCGGCCACGGCCGTCAAAAGTGGGTTGGGTTCAGCCGCCGCTGTAGCCGGTGAGTACATTCACCACGTTGGTCCCGAGCGCCTCGGTGGCGTAGCCGCCCTCCAGCACCAGCACCGTCGGCAGGCCCACTTCGGCCAGGCGTTGTCCCAGCTCCAGGTAGTGTTCGCTGCGCAGCCGGAAATGGCTGATCGGGTCGTCGACGTAAGTGTCGAGGCCGAGCGGAACGACCAGGGCATCAGGCGGTGGACCGTTGTCACCACCAGACGATGCCCAAGTCAACGTCGAATCCAAAGCATCAAACCAGTCGGTCGCCTCCGTGCCTCGAGCCAGAGGAACGTTCCGGTTGCAGCCTTCACCCGCTTGCTCGCCGGTCTCATCGGCGTAGCCCAGGAAGTAGGGGAACTCCTCAGCCGGGTCGCCGTGTATTGAGGCGTGCAGGACATCGAATCGGTGATAGAAGACGTCCTGAGTGCCGTTGCCGTGGTGATAGTCGACATCGACCACGGCCACCCGCCCGGCCCCGTTGTTCCGCAGTCGCTGGGCGGCCAGCGCCGAGTTGTTCAGATAGCAGTAGCCGCCGAACTGATCCCGCGATGCGTGATGCCCCGGTGGTCGGCAGCGGGCGAACGCCACCGGCGCCGCCTCGGTGGATACACCGGTGTTGGAGATGTGATCGGCGGCGGCGATGGCGGCCGACGCCGAGCCGGTGATCGCCTCCCATGTGTTGGCGCTGATCGAGCAGTCGGCGGCGAAGCTGTAGTAGCCGAGTTGGGCTTCGAGTGTCTTCGGCACGACATCTCGGAACCGGCGGGCCGGCCATCCGAAAGCCATGGCGCACGGCGTGTCGTTACCCTCGTCGACCCAGCGCCGGTGGGCCCCCTCCAAGAAGGCGACATAGTCCGGGTCGTGAACCTGTTCGGCCAGGGCTCGATCGAACACAAGACGGGTCTCAACCGTGGTCGAAGCGAAGCCTGCCGCATCGCAGGCGGCATCGACAATGTCAGCCCGGTCGGGGCTCTCCCACGAATCAACCAGTCGACCACCGTCCAGTTCGAGGACGTGATGGTCCCGATGACTCACGCTTCGGAAGATGTGCATGACTGCAGTGTTGTCATCATGGCCGACAGAGGTGAAATCGGACACGATGAGTCACCTGGACGAATCCAACGTCCGGCCGCAGACGAACCAGTTGACAGGCACCGTACGCTCACGAAACCCCCTCCATGCTCAATCCCGTCAACCCCGATCCGCCACCATGGAACAGGCGTACTGTCCTGCGCCAACGCTGGGACGAACTGGCCTACTTCCACTGGGCCTACCCGGTCGAAGAGGTTCAAGCGCTCCTCCCGCCCGGCCTCCGAGTCGACGAGTTCGGCGGGTCGGCGTGGGTCGGTCTGATCCCTTTCCATATGCGTCGAGTCCAGCTCGGTCCGACTCCGGCGGTGCCGTACTTCGGTGACTTCGTTGAGATCAACGTGAGGACCTACGTGATCGACGGTTCCGGTCGTCGGGCGGTGTGGTTCTTCTCCCTCGACGTTCCCCGAGCGGTGGTCGTGGGCGTGGCCCGATCGCTGTTTTCACTTCCTTATTGTTTTGGGCCGAGTAGCCATAAGCGTCAAGGATCGACCCACATCTACTCCACCCGCCGACTATGGCCGCGGCCCGATCCGGGCGTTCGACCCCAGTGTCGAATCGAATTCACCCACGGCGAGCCTATGGGTGCAGCCGATATCGGACCGCTCGAACACTTTCTCTCCGCTCGTTGGGGCTTGGTCGCCGACCGGCGCGGTCAGTTGGCCTATGGTGCTGTCGACCATGCCCGCTGGCCGTTGTACCGCATCGTCAACTCGGCTGTCAGTCAGACGTTGATTGAAACGACCGGCCTGTCCAGTCCACGCGGCGAGCCTCACAGCATGTATTCGCCGGGCGTCGATGTTCGTATCGGATGGTTCGAGCCTTCCGCCCGGTCCCAAGATTTCCTCCGACCCACCTCTCGAATGGAGCCAAAATGAATGCTGCCGCTACTGCCGGCGACCCTACTGCCAGCGACTCTGTTTCGAGCGACTCGGCTTCGCCTGACGGGTTGAACTTCTTCGCCGGACGCTCGGCCCTGATCACCGGGGCGACCGGTGGCTTGGGGTCGGCGATCGCCGGCCAGCTGGCACATCGGGGGGCAACTCTGACGCTGACCGCCCGATCGGCTGAGCGTCTCGACCAGCTGCCTTTCGACGGCCGGCGACTGGCCGTTGACCTGCGGAATCCTGACGCCTGCCGCCAAGTTGTTGATGCCGCCGCACAGCACGGCGATGGGCTGGACATTGTGGTCAACGCCGTTGGTGTCGTAGCGTTCGGCCCGGTTGCCGAACTGTCGGTCGACGCCATGGAGGAGTTGTTCATGACTAACACATTCGTCCCCATCATGTTGGCCAATGCGGCGTTAAGCCGGATGAGCGAGGGCGGTGTCCTGGTCAACATCTCGGGTGTGATCGCCGAACAGAATCTGCCCGGCATGGCCGCCTATGGAGCGTCAAAGGCGGCTGTGCGTTCGTTCGACGAGGCGCTGGCCCGCGAGGCGCGTCGCCGCAAGGTTCGCGTTCTCGACGCTCGGCCCGGTCATACCGAAACCGGATTGGCCAACCGGGCTATCGAGGGCCAGGCCCCCAACTTTCCGGCCGGGCTTGAGCCCGACCGGGTAGCGGAAGTCATCGTCACCGCCATCGCCGACGGAAC
>JAHDFR010000402.1 GCA_020628065.1 Acidimicrobiales bacterium | reverse complement strand
GCATCCGGCCCAGGTCGGCCGACCACACTGCTTGCATGAAACCTGTCTGCACATGTTGATCTAAGTTTAAAGGTAGGGGAGGCATGAGCCGGAACAGGCCTCAGCCTGTGACATGAGGCCCACTTTGGTTGACTCCGAAGGTAAATGTACGTACATTCGATTATATGGACTTTAAGCCCCGCTTGCTGCGATTTCTACCGATTGCCGAGTGGGCCCCGTCATACCGGCGGACCGAACTGCAGGGCGATCTGGCAGCCGGCCTCACCGTCGCAGCCATGCTGGTTCCTCAAGCCATGGCGTACGCACTGCTCGCCGGGCTGCCGGCCGAGATCGGGCTCTACGCGGCAACCGTTCCCGTTCTGGTTTACACCCTCTTTGGCTCTTCCCGACAGTTGGCCGTCGGTCCGGTAGCCATCGTGTCACTGCTGACGGCAACGGCATTGGCCCCGCTGGTGGAACCGGGAACCGTCGGGTACGTCACCGCTGCGGCACTGCTGGCGGTCATGGTCGGCATCATCCACTTGGTGATGGGCGCGGCCCGACTTGGTTTTCTGGTGAACTTCCTGTCGCACTCGGTGTTGGTCGGGTTCACGGCCGCCGCCGCCATCATCATCGGCTTCTCTCAGGCCAAACACCTTCTCGGAGTCCAAGTTGGTCGCCACGAGCACTTTTACCAGACGGTGCTCGAGGTGTTCAACAGCCTCGGTCAGGCGGACCTTGTCACCGTTGCCGTGGGAGTTTGCGCCATGGTGGCCCTTTTGGCCCTGAAGCGTCTTGCCCCGAAGGTTCCGGCTGCATTGGCGGTAGTTGCCGCCTCGATCATGGCGGTAACCATCTTTGATCTGGAGCAGCGCGGTGTGTCCGTCGTTGGTGACATCCCGGACTCTCTACCTGGCTTTGCTCTTCCTCAGTTCTCGGGCTCACTTGTCAGCAGCCTGATCACCACAGCATTCATCATTACTGCGGTCGGCTTCATGGAATCGATCGCCGTGGCCAAGACCTACGCCCGGCGGAATCACTACGAGATCGACGCCAACCAGGAACTGATCGGTCTGGGAGCGGCCAATGTCGCCGCCGGGTTGTTCGGCGGCTACCCGGTGACAGGAGGATTCTCTCGAACGGCGGTCAACGACAGCGCAGGTGCCCGCACCCCTCTTGCCTCGATAGTGACAGCGGCCATTGTTCTTGTCACCATCGCCTACCTGACCCCGCTACTGGCCTTGCTTCCCAACGCCGCCCTCGGGGCGATCATCGTGGTGGCAGTGATGGGCCTGATCGATGTGGACGAGATACGACACATCGCTACCGTCAAGCGGAGCGATCTGATCAGTTTGGGTGGGGCCTTTCTCGGTACGCTGGCGCTGGGCATCGAAATCGGCATTGTTGTCGCC
>JAHDFR010000172.1 GCA_020628065.1 Acidimicrobiales bacterium | reverse complement strand
TGCCGACGACTATGACCGATTTGCCCAGTTGGTTCGGACTGCGTTCGGTCAGCGAAGAAAGATGCTGCGGCGCAGCCTGGCTTCGATTCCAGAAGGGTCGCTGGAAGCGGCCGGTATCGACCCGACCACTCGGCCGGAACAGCTGGGGTTGGCCCAATGGGTGGCCTTGACCAAGGTGGTTGTGGTTGCGGAGAGATCCGGGCTCACAGACCGCTCCGGGTAGCTGGAGACAACTGCTACGGTGACCGGGTGAGTGAAGCGACCGGAGTGCACCGGGTCACGGCACCGGCCAAGGTGACCCTGTCGTTGCGGGTAACAGGGGTACGCCCCGACGGCATGCATTTGATTGACGCCGAAATGGTGACAGTTGATGTGGTGGATGATCTCGAGATTGTCGAAGGGTCGAGTGGAGTGACGGTCCGGGGCGGGGCGGACGACGTTCCCGCAGGCGAAGACAATCTGGTGCAAAAGGCATTGGACCTGGCCGGGCGCACCGCGTCGGTGACGGTGACGAAGCGAATCCCGTCTCAGGCCGGGCTTGGTGGCGGGTCGGCCGATGCCGCCGCTGTGCTCAGGTGGGCCGGGTTCGATGACCTGGAGGCGGCGGCTTCTATTGGTGCCGACGTGGCGTTCTGCCTGGTCGGCGGACGGGCCAGGGTGACCGGTATCGGTGAGGTTGTGACCGCGTTGACCCCGGTTGATACGACGTTGACGTTGTTGACACCGCCTGTCGGCTGCCCCACACCTGCCGTCTACCGACTGTGGGATGAAATGGGTGGCCCTGTCGGGCCGAACGGCAACGATCTGGAGCCGGCAGCCCTGGAGTTGGTGCCCGAGCTGGGCTCGTTCCGCGACGAGCTGGCGGAGGCCAGCGGCCTCACTCCACGTCTGGCCGGCAGCGGTTCGACGTGGTTTGTCGAGGGATCGTTCCCCGGCCCAGGCCGTGTGGTGTGCCGAACACTCTCGGTTTGAGTGCCGAGTAGGCGGGTCTACAGCCAAGACCTCGTGGCGGCGACGTCGAGCCCGGGGTCCGCCCGGGGTCCACAAGTTGGCCGCAGAGCCGAGCTGCGTAACTAGCTGGCCCCGATCGGAGGGCGAATGTACCCGCGGAGGGGTTTCTACTTCTTGTTGCGTCGCTGAACGCGCGTGCGCTTAAGCAGCTTGCGGTGCTTCTTCTTACGCATGCGCTTGCGGCGCTTCTTGATTAGCGATCCCATGAAGTCTGCGAGACTAGCGGCTTGGACCTGGTACTACCACCGTTGGGGCCAAACAAAGTTAGATCGCAAAGTTGGAGCACAGAGTTAGAGCAGAGAGCTAGAGCACAAAGTTAGATCGTCCGCGAGAAAACTGGCGAGACTTTACCCCCGCTGGGCGCTAGCGTATTGCCCATACCCGATCGCGGGTAGTTCAACTGGCAGAACACCAGACTTTGAATCTGGGGGTTGCAGGTTCGAGCCCTGCCCCGCGAGCAGCGTTGGCATAGTGATTCCACAGGTGAGGCTGAGGATCAAAGGCGAGAAGCGGTGGAAATGGCCTTGTCGTGCACGGCGACACGGCATTCAGTGCCCCTGATTCGCGCCGCCATTGTGTTTGTTGTAGGTTTAACGTCCAGGTGCTCGTGTCGATTAGAAAGCTACTATGACCGTCCGATCCCTGTCCGCCCTAGTTGTCGCCACCGGTGATGGGACCCCGATGCGGTCTGCTCGCCCCAAACCGATTCACATGCTTTGTGGTCGGCCCATGGCGTCGTATGTGCTGCGATCTCTCGGCTCGGCCGGAGTGACGGAGGCCGTTGTTGTCACCAGCCCCGATGGAGGCCGTGTGTCGAAGCGGCTGCTGGAGGACGCGCCGGCGTTCCGGCTTCGCTTTGTCGAACATCCCTCCGGGTTGGGTACGGCTGATGCGGCGCTGGCCGGGGTCAGCGCCCTTGACCTGTTTGACGAAGAAACCGACTTGCTGGTGCTACCGGCCGATCTGCCGTTGCTGAGACCGGGCACCATCGATGCACTCTTGGAAAGGCACCGATCGTCAGGGGCGGCCTGCACGGTCCTTACCGCTCAGGCTGATGTCATCGATCCGGTTTTGGATCGTCAGGCAGCCCGGTCCGGTTCCGGCAGAGCAGTAACCAATCTGCGGGCCGAGAGCGGTGCTGTCAGCCGAGACCGTCGTGGTCGGGTGGAAGCGGTCGTTCCCAAGGATCAGATCGAGGCTGAGCGGGCGGCTCGGGCCGCCGAAGAGCTTCTCGCTGCGTCGGAGGATCCGGGGGTGGGGGATCTGAGAGTTGATCGTGACCCCGACACGGTGCGTTTGTCCCGCCGGAGCCGAGAGGCGCTACGCCGGGCCGCTGACCCGTCGGCTGCCCAGGGGACTGAGCCAATCGAGGTTTCGCTCGGCATTTTCTGTATCCGAAGTGGTCTGCTGGCACCGGCGCTCAGGCGACTGAATCCCGATCGGTTCCCGGCCGCCCGACGCTTCCGGGAGCCGATGGTCGAACAGTCGGTCACCGTGTCCCACCCCGGTGGGCCGGTGGCGTTCGAAGACGTCATAGCTGTGCTTACAGCATCCGGTCACCCCTGCGAAACCGCCCTCGTTTCTGAAGTTGAAGACCTGATCCCGGTTGACAGCCGTCTTCAGATGGCCGAAGCCGAGGCTGAGCTACGACGCCGAACGAACCGTTTCTGGCTGGAACGCGGCGTCTCAATGGTCGACCCCGAGCGAACCTACTTGGACGCCACGGTGGAGTTGGGAATGGACGTGACGTTGTTCCCGGGAACGATCCTGCAGGGTACGACCACAATCGGCGACGGCTGCGAAATCGGACCGGACGTCCATATGGACGGTTGCCGGGTCGGTGAAGGCTCGAAGGTGGCAAAGACGACCGCCGTGCGGGCAGCGGTGGGTCGGGATTGTGTCATAGGGCCGTTCGCTGCACTTGCTCCCGGATGTGAGATCGGGGATGGGACCGTGACCGGACCCTTCTATGCTGGGGACAGGACGGAGTAGCGGTCGCGCACGACTGGGCAGAACGGAAGATCCTCAGCCTTCCGAACCGATTTTCGGCAATCGGGCTTTGAGGTTGTCTTCGCTCGTCCATCGGGTGCACGAGTTGGGAAGACATGGAAGTAGTAACGACGAAACGGCTTCACCTGTTTTCGGGGCGTCACAACCAAGAGCTCACCGAGCTCATCGCCACGAATCTGGGGATCGAGGTTACCGAGGCAAACGTTGGCAACTTCGCCAACGGTGAGCTGCATTGCAAGTTCTCGGAATCGGTCAGGGGCTCCGACGTCTTCATCGTGCAAAGTCACGGCGAGACCGACGGCCGATCCATCAATGACTCGATCATGGAGCACATGATCATGGTCGATACCGCCCGCCGGGCTTCGGCCAAGCGCATTACGGCCGTCATGCCCTTCTACGGCTACGGACGCCAGGACCGCAAAGCCGAAGGCCGAGAGCCTATTACGGCACGTCTGATGGCCGACCTGTTCAAGGCGGCAGGAGCATCCCGACTGGTGTCGGTCGATCTCCACAGCGGGCAGGTTCAGGGGTTCTTCAGCGGGCCGGTTGACCACTTGACCGCCATGCCGGTTCTGGTTGATCGTCTCCGTCAGGAGCAGTCCGACCTGGTGGTGGTTTCACCGGACGCCGGTCGGGTGAAGGTTGCCGAGCGGTACGCCCAGCAGCTGCACGCCGACCTGGCCATCGTTCACAAGCGCCGGGTGAAAGGCGAGAAGAACATGGCTGAGGCTAAGGACATCGTTGGTGAGGTGTCGGGCCGCGATTGCGTGTTGATCGACGACATGATCGACACTGCGGGCACGATCTGTCAGGGCGCCGAGCTTCTCATCGAGCGCGGCGCCAATTCGGTGGTTGCCGCCGCTACTCACGGTGTGTTCAGCGGTCCGGCCATCGATCGTCTCAAGAACTCGGTGCTCGACAAAGTCATCGTCACCGACACGCTGCCGATGCCGTCGGAGAAGCGGTTTGACAACCTGGAGATTCTGTCGGTCTCGGCCGTGATCGCCGACGCCGTCAGAGCAGTGTTCGAGGACACATCGGTCAGCCGTATCTTCGGCGGCCAAAACCAGCAGTAGTAGCGGGTGGCTCGATCTTCTAACGGCGATATCATCTAGAGCTGGCGTTTGATCGGTCATGTCGACCTGATCCGCCATACGCCCATGGGCCGTGTAGCGAAGTTGAACCTCGCTGACACGCACTGGCAAGGACTGTAGAGAACCATGACTGAAACTGTTGTCAAAGCCTCAACCGGACGTGACCTCGGCACCCGTGCGTCGCGACGGCTTCGAAATGAGGGCAACCTGCCTGCCGTTGTTTACGGCCGGGGCAAGGACCCGGTGGCGGTATCGGTGTTGTACACCGATCTTCGTGACGCTCTCAACACCGAGTCGGGCCTGAACACATTGTTGACCCTCGACATTGACGGGGCGCCCGAGACGGTTCTGTGCCGCTCTGTTCAGCGAGACCCAATCAAGCGGGTCGCCACCCACGCCGACTTTCTGCGTGTTGATCCGGACGTGCCGGTCACGATCAAAGTCCCGATTCGCCTGGTCGGTGACAGCACCGCCGTCACCAGCGTCGGCGGCATGGTCGAACAGAAGCGGTTCGAGCTTGAGATCGACGTGGCTCCATCAAACATTCCTGAGGCCATCGAAGCCGACATGTCCATGATGAGCCTGGACCGGCGAATCGCCGTAGCCGATCTGAACCTTCCCAGCGGGGCCACTACCCGGGTGCCGGGAGAGATCTCCATCGCCGCACCGGTCATCCCCCGAGCCGTACTCAAGAGCACGGACGCAGATGGTGAAGAGATCGACGGTGAGGCCACCGATGAAGCTGGCGACGAGTCCGGTGACGCAGACGGTGGAGACGACGCTGGCGGAGACGCCGAGTCCGACGGCGAGTAAATACCGTCCGTCCGCTCCCAGAGGTAGTTGGAGCCCACCATGTCGGCGTTCTCCCGCCGTCTGGGCGATCCCAGACGTAAAGGTACCCCGGCCGACTATTTGATCGTCGGTCTGGGTAACCCCGGTTCGGAGTTCGAAGGTACGCGCCACAATGTTGGTGCCGAAGTCATAGCCGAGCTGGCCGGTCGAGCTGACGCCCGCCTGCGCAAAACCAAGGCCCGAGCTTTGGCTGCCGGTGTGCTCATGAGCAACAAGCGGGTGGTTCTGGCCTTCCCGCAGACGTTCATGAACAACTCGGGTGAATCGGTTCGGCTGCTGGTCCGCAGTTTCGGAATTGAAGAGCCCAACCATATTGTGGTCGTCCACGACGAGTTGGATCTTGACGCCGGACGGCTACGGCTCAAAGAGGGTGGTGGGCTGGCCGGTCACAATGGCCTGCGATCCATCACCCAACATCTGGGAACTACGGAATACGTACGGCTTCGTATAGGGGTGGGGAGACCACCTGTTTCCCAGTCCGGAGCCGATTACGTGCTGCGCCGCCCCGGAAAAGCCGACCAGAAGATCCTGGCCGACGCCGTTCAGACCGCCGCCGACGCGCTTGAGATGCTGATTGAGAGCGGCGTCGAGCCCACCATGGCTCATTACAACCGGCGGCAACCGCCGTCAGGCGATGGTTCCTGACCGCTGGCCTGGGTGGACAACCGGTGAAAATCAGCGATTAGGTCGAACTTCACGTCAACGGGCGGCGTCACCCCCATCTAGGCTCGGACTGTGATCTTTCGCCATCTGGCCCAACGGCTCGCTCGAAGCGACGAGTTCGCCCCCATCATCGGGCGTACGTCGGATGTTGTTGCTGTGGCCGAACCGGCCAGAGCGGTAACTGTGGCCGCACTGGCACTGGGTACCGAGCGTCGCCCGGTTCTGGTGGCCGCACCTACCACGGCCGAAGCCGAACGTCTGGCCGACGATCTGGAGCTGTATTTGGGTCAGGACGAAGTGGCCCGATTCCCGGCATGGGAAACCTTGCCGTTTGAGCGGATCAGCCCTTCGGTTGAGGTTATGGGTCGGCGAGTGGAGACCCTCTGGCGGCTGCAACATCCGCACAGGAGGCCGGCGGTGGTGGTTGCCCCGCTCAGGGCGCTGTTGCAGCAGTTGAGCCACCCCGCCCTTGATGTCGAACCGATCGTGATTGGTGCCGAAGATCAGGTCGACACCGAAGAGCTGACCCGGAAGCTCGTTGGATTCGGATACCGGCGGGAGGCCCAGGTCGAACACCGCGGCGAGTTCGCCGTTCGCGGCTCCATTGTTGATGTGTTTCCGTCGACTGCAGACGTCCCCTACCGCATCGATCTTTGGGGGGACGAGGTTGACCGGCTGTGTGAGTTCACCATTTCCGACCAGCGGTCGACCCATGACCGGTCGGAGATCCAAATCTTCCCCTGTCGGGAGGTTCTGGTAACCGACGAGCTCAAGGATCGGGCAGAGGAACTGATGGCATCCGACCCTTGGGGTCGGGAACAGTGGCAACGGCTGGCCGACGGTGAGACGTTCGACGGCATGGAGTCGTGGCTTCCGTGGCTATCGGAGGCCTATGGCACCGACGGCCCTCGGATGATCACCGACCTGCTGGACAACGATGCGCTGGTTGCGCTACTTGAGCCGTCGATCATGAGAAACCGCGGAACCGACCTCTTGGCCGAAGAGGCCGACCTGGCCTTGAGCCTGGCCAGAACGTGGGGCGCTGTCGGAGCGGACACAACAGACACAGCAAACGGAACGACGGAAACGGATGGGGGGCGAACCAATACGGTGTTTCCCACTCTGCATCAGCCATTCGATCGCTTACTGGCCCGCACATCGGCTCGAACGGTCAGCATCACCGCAGTCCCTGAGGGGCCGAGTGTCGTCACTCTGGCGGCATCGGGCTGGGATGCTCCGGGAGATTCATTGGCCGCTCGTTTGGTGCAGCTGGGGGCGAAGAAGACAACGGTCATGGTGTCGGCCGACGGTTCCGGCTCAGCCGAGCGGGTCGGAGACCGCATGGCCGATTGGGGCGTTCCGGTATCTGAATACGACGCGGAAGACGGCCCTCCCGGGCCGGGTTTTCATCTCGTTCTGGCCAGTCCGCGACGAGGATTTGTGCTGGCTGACATCGGGATCGCCGTACTTACCGAGTCGGATCTCACCGGCAGGCGTCGGGCCCACCGTCGTCGGTCCCGTTCGAGACGCCAGAGCGAGGGTTTCTTTAACGACCTGAAACCCGGCAACTACGTGGTCCACCACCAGCACGGTGTCGGGCGGTTCGCCGGCATGGTCAAGCGGGCAATTGGTGGTCACGAACGAGACTACCTGCTACTGGAATACCGCGGCGACGACAAGCTCTACTTGCCCACCGACCAAATCGATCTAATCCGACCGTTCACCACCGGTGACCAACCGACGCTGCACCGTCTGGGTGGTTCCGACTTTGCCAAGACCAAGGCCAAGGTGCGGTCGGCGGTAGCCGAGATCGCTCAAGAGCTGGTGGTGCTGTACCAGAGTCGGGTCTCAACCTCAGGCCACACGTTCGCCGCCGATACACCGTGGCAGACCGAAGTCGAAGCAGCGTTTCCCTATGAGCTGACACCTGATCAGGCGGTGGCCATCGTCGAGATCAAATCGGATATGGAGAAGCCGGTGCCCATGGACCGGCTGGTGGTCGGTGACGTCGGCTTTGGCAAGACCGAGCTTGCTCTGCGAGCGGTGTTCAAGGCTGTCCAGGACAACATGCAGGCTGCCGTCCTCGTACCCACGACGTTGCTAGCCCATCAGCACCACCAGACGTTCACTGAGAGATTGGCGCCGTATCCGCTACGGGTCGAGGTTCTGAGTCGCTTTCTCACCAACGCCCAGGTGAGGGAGGTGGTGGCGGCTACTGCCGCCGGTGAAGTTGATGTACTCATCGGAACCCACCGCATTCTGTCGGGCGATGTGACATTCCAGAATCTCGGGCTGCTGGTGGTCGATGAGGAACAACGGTTTGGTGTAAGTCACAAGGAGTCGCTCAAGCAGTTCTCAACCGGCGTGGATGTGCTGACCCTGTCGGCCACGCCTATTCCCCGCACGCTGGAGATGAGTCTCACCGGCATTCGTGATCTTTCGGTACTGAACACGCCGCCGGCAGACCGTCAGCCAATCATGACCTACGTGGGGGAGTACGACGAACGGGCCGCCGCCGAAGCAGTGCGTCGCGAGTTGCTACGGGAGGGGCAGGTCTTCTTCGTTCACAATCGGGTTCAGAGCATCGAGAAGGTGGCCAACGATCTCCAGAATCTTGTTCCCGAGGCTCGAATCGCCATCGCCCACGGGCAGATGGACGAGGCAGTACTGGAAAAGACTGTGCTCGACTTCTGGGAAGGCGAGTACGACGTCTTGGTGTGCACGACGATTATCGAGTCGGGAATCGATATGCCGACGGTCAATACGCTGGTTGTCGACCGGGCCGAGCTCCTCGGGTTGGGGCAACTTCATCAGCTCCGGGGCCGAGTCGGACGTTCCGGCCAGCGGGCGTACGCCTATCTGTTCACCCGACCGGAGGCGTCGTTGACCGAAGAGGCCTACGAGCGGCTGAAAACCATTGGCGAGGCAACGGACCTTGGTTCAGGCTTCCAGATTGCCATGCGAGATCTTGAGATTCGGGGGGCCGGCAACTTGCTCGGTACCGGGCAGTCCGGCCACATCGCCGCCGTCGGCTACGACCTGTACTGCCAGATGGTGACCGAGGC
>JAHDFR010000171.1 GCA_020628065.1 Acidimicrobiales bacterium | reverse complement strand
GATCAACTGTCGGCCATCTGGTACCTGACCGACGAGTTTGTGCACAAGTACGACGTGGAACCGGGACGTGAGCTGACCCGACCACAAATGGAACTGGTGGCATCGCGAACGTCGTGGCTCAACGAGTGCTTCTTTTGACTGTTCGGCCACACATGGATGCTCCGTGAGAGCTCCGGACACCAGAACCTGCCGGTCGACGTCACCGCCATCACCAAAGGAGCGATAGTTGATCCGCTGGTACCTCACGGCCGGGAGTTGATGGCTTTTGTCGACGCCATCGTGCTGACCGACCCCGACGAACTGGACATCGCTCGAAAGGCGCTACATGATGTAGCCGGACCTGGTGCGGTAACCAGAGCGGCCGCCGTGTGCGCCGGCTTTGAAGGAACCAACCGGGTTGTTGACGCCGTCGGTGTCCCGGTCAACAAGCGGTACTACGACATCGGAGACGAACTCGGCGTAACCATTCCCGATCACCTCCGCTAACCACTGGTTCGGAGGACTGGAGAGCACTGTGAGCGAATACGAGAACCGGCAGGAATTCGAGCTGGACCATTGGCCCGAGTTACGCAAGATGGTCAACGATCTGGCCAACCTGGTCAACCGCGAACGACTGCTATCCCGGCAGTTGAAAGGTGAGCTGTTCACCATGGCCAGCCTGGCCAGCGGCTGCACCCACTGTCAGTCCCACGGCGCCTTCAGCCTGAACAATCTGGGGGTGGAGACGGAGCGAATCCAGGCCTTGTGGCAGTACGAAACGTCGGAGCTGTTTTCCGACGCCGAGCGAGCCGCTCTCGATCTGGTGCGGGCCGCCGCCCAGTCGCCGAACGCCGCCGGGCCTCAGCACTTCGAAGAGCTACGCAAGCACTACAGCAACGAACAGATCATCGAGATTCTGGCCGTCAACTGCATGGCCGGATGGCTCAACCGATGGAACGACACCATTGCCACCGTGACCGATCAGGAGTCGGTTGACTGGGCCACCGAGAACCTAACCGAGGTCGGTTGGAATGTCGGCAAGCACACCGGCGACGCTCACGAGCAACGCAAGGGCCACCCGTCGACGGTGGGCTGGACGGACTACGACTCGAAGTCTGACTAGACCGCTGCGTTATAAGGGGTCGCTAGCCGGACGCTCCATCGTTCGAGCCACAGCCGCTGGAGTCACTCTCGTTGGAGTCACCGTTGCGCTCTTCAACGTGAGCCTCGATGATGTCCCGCCACGGCCGTGATGGCGGCGGAACCTCAGGGGGTCGGTTTTCTCTGACGTGGTCGAGGATGCGAGCCAGCAACTCGTCGAGTGTCCCCAGCTCATCGGGTGACAGGACCGAGCAGGCGTGGGAGTACATGATTTGTTCCCGGTCGGCCATGTCGCCGGCGAAGGCTTGACCCATCTCGGTGGGTTCAAGCTGTGTCCGGCGTCGATCGTTTGGATCGGGTGAGACGTCGAGCAGACCTTTACGCCGCAGCCCGGCAACCGCCCGGCTCACGATCATGACGTTCAATCCCTCGCTGGCGGCGATCTCACCTTGGGAACTGCCAGGGGCCAGAACGGTTGCCCGTAGGACGCGCCATTCGGGGAGCGCAACCCCCAGCGGCTTCTCGGTCCGCTGGTAATAGTTGGACTGGATCATGTTGCTGAAGGCATGCATGTGCCAACCGACCATACGCTGTGGGCTCATGGCTGGTTCCGTCGACTGCGATTGCCGCTCTTCACCGCCTTGTTTCGCTTCTGATCCGCTGTTGTCGCTGCCGGCCATTTGTCTCGGCGTGGTCCTACCTGTTCGGAGCTGGGGTGCGTCCAGTTCTGGTTGCAGGGTGTTGCCCGGCTTTAGGTCACGAGGCGTCGCCCGGTCCTAAATGGTACGGCGCTCTATGCCCGATCGGCTATCGCCGACGATGGTAACCCCGTCGAGATCGTCGCATGCGGTGACGGAGCCGCCGTAACCCCCGGAGCGAACATCATCGACGAACGCCTGCTTGGCTTCCGGCGTTCTGGGGGTTGGTAGGAGATGGGTTAGAAGCAGCGTCGGTACTTCGAGCTCGGCCATTTGCCGGCCGATGTCGACTGTGTCGGCGTGGTAGTCGGCAATGAAGTGCAGTTCTTCGGCCAGATCCAAGATCAGCTGGGTTCGCATCGCCTCGTACACCACAACGTCGGCCCCTGCGGCCAGGGCGGCAACCTCGGGACAGACTCGCGTGTCTCCGCTGATGGCGATTACCCCGTCCGGGGTTTCCACTCGATATCCGACGGCTTTGGCAACCGGTTCGTGGCGAACCGGGCCGGCCAGCACCTTTACTTGGCCCTTTGACCAAACCTCGACCAGGTCGGCTGTTGGATCGGCCGGTACGTCGAAACCCATCAGTCGGACGTTGATGTCAGCCGAGCGGCCGTTGTGTGACGCCCGCACGTCAAGGTCGTCAGCCCACAAGGCGAAGGTGTTGCGGCAGTAGCGGGTGGAGGGGCCGTTAGGGGCCACTATGTCAAGCGTCGGGGTCACGCCGAGGTCGTCTTCAACCCAACGGCCGATGAGAAAGTCGTGCAGGCCGATGACATGATCGGAGTGATGGTGGGTTATGAACAAGGCATCGATGTCGGCAACGTCTACGCCGGCTTCCACCACCCGGGCCGCTGTAGCCCGGCCGGCGTCGAAGTGCAGCACGACGTCGTCGTGTCGAACGAGGACACCTGCTCCCGCTCGTGCCGGGTCGATGCTTGGCACCCCGGTTCCGGTGACGACTATCTCGGTACCAAGGTCTGTGTCTCTGACGTTGCGGTCGGCTTCCAGGAATCCCATCGCTACACCTGCCTCGGTAGCAGACGTGCTCGTTGTCCGCTCCAGGAAACTTGTACCTGCCGGCCGATGGTCGTGCCCGGGATCTCGTCGGGAATCTCCGCCTTGATCGAAGCTCCCAGTGCTGAACATTCGGCCCGGTAGGTGACGGAAGCGCCCCGGAACGCTGCGTCCATCACGGTGGCTTCAACCCCGGCCGTATCGGTATCGAATCGGACGTCTTCCGGTCGTACCACCAGCCAGTGGGGTCCGACGGCGGCTTGGTCGGTTATCAGCGGCAGTTCCAGCCCATCAGTGGTGGTCACGGTGGCATCACCGATGGAGGCGATGTCGATGGCGAACACGTTGGCGTCACCTACGAAGCTGGCGGCGAACTGCGAGTTCGGTTCCCGATACAGCACTTCGGCCTTGTCCAGTTGTTCGATCCGTCCCTGGTTGAACACGGCAATGCGATCGGACAGTGCCAACGCTTCGCGTTGATCGTGGGTCACGTAGATGAACGTCGCTCCCAGCTCCCGGTGTACCCGACGCAGCTCAACTTCAAGATCGAGCCGGATCTTCAGATCCAGAGCCGACAGCGGCTCGTCCAGCAGCAGCACTTTGGGTCGGTTCACGATGGCTCGGGCCAGGTTGACCCGCTGACGTTGTCCCCCAGACAGCTGGGTAGCCCGCCGACGCTCGAATCCCTCCAACTTCACGAGGCTCAAGGCTTCCCGAACCCGCTTCTCCCGCTCAGCCTTTGGGACCTTGGCTACTTCCAGTCCGAATGCCACGTTCTGGCCCACGTCAAGGTGAGGGAACAGCGTGCTCTGCTGAAACACCATGTTCACCGGTCGTTTGTGTGCGGGCAGGTCGGTGATGTCGTCGCCGTCCAGCAACACCCGACCTTCGGTGGGAGTGATGAACCCGGCGATGGCCCGAAGGGTGGTGGTCTTGCCGCAGCCGGACGGGCCCAGAAAGGTGATGAACTCGCCTTCGGTGACGTCGAGGTTGATGTCGCTCAGCACCTCATCGTCGCCGTAGCGGTGAGTCAAATGTTGAATCGACAGCTGCGTCTTGGCGAAAGCCTTGTGTTCCGCCTCGTTTGTTGGGGCCACGATCAATTCTCCATTCGGGGCTAGCCCTGAACCTGGGCCAGGGCGTCCCGTCGACGGCGGGCTTCCAGACGCAGCGAGTACAGCAGCGCTGCCAGCCACAGCGCCAGGTTCAAGAACAGCAACAATGACGAGATGGCATTGATTGACGGATCAATGGTTCGTCGCAGCCGGGAAAAGATGACCAGAGGCAGGGTGGACTCGTTGCCGATGACAAAGAACGTGACGATGAACTCGTCGAAGCTGATGACGAAGGCCATAGCCGCGCCGGCCAACAGAACCGGTAGCACCTGGGGCAGAATCACTTTTCGGAACCGGTAGCCGGGAGTGGCGCCGAGGTCGGCCGCCGCCTCCAGCTGGGCTTCGTCGATCCTGTCCAGCGCTGTTCGGGCCACGATGAAGAACACCGGAGCCACGAACACGGTGTGAGCGATCACCACGGTGAGGGTCGACAGCGAGATTGATCGGTTGCTGAAGAACGACAGCAGGGCGACGCCCAGGATGAGTCCCGGCATGGCGATGGGAAGTAGGAACAACGTGGCATAGGCCGCACCCGCACGTCCGGCCGTTCGGCTCACACCGTAGGCTGCCGCCGTCCCGAAAATGAGCGTGGTCACCGCCGTCAGGACCGCTACTCGTAGCGACGTGAACAGTCCGTCACGGACGGCGTCGTCGGCCAGAACCTCCCGGTACCAGCGCAGCGAAACGCCTTCGAACGGGGGAGTGAGGGCATCGGTGGCATGAAACGAAAACAGGATCACGATGAACAGCGGGACGAACAGGAAGGCCAGCGCACCGATGGTGGTCAGTAGCGTGGGAATCGATCGTCGGGTCTGGTACTGCAAAACTTGGTCAGCCTCCGCCTAGTCCCATTCGATCCGGTTGAGTTTGGCCATTCGTAGGCCGCCCTGGATGAGCAGGTACAGCACGGTGTAGAAGACGATCATAAGCACCGCCAGGGCGGCACCTTTGCCGTAGTCGCCGGACTCTCGGAAGTATCGATTGATCTGGGTGCCGATGAGCTGCCCGTCGAGTCCACCCAGGAACTGAGGGGTGACGAAGTCCGATGATGAAACGATGAAGATGAACATCCAGGCCGAGGCCATGGGGGCGGCCATCAACGGCAGAATCAGGCGCCGCCACCGGATCGACGGTGACGATCCGAGATCCTCGGCAGCTTCCAAATGGTCGAGGCGAATCGGTCGGATGGCGGCATACAGCATGACAATGGCGAACGGGAGCATCAGATGGAGTTCGGCGATGGTGACGGCCGCCCGGCTGAAGATCAGAAAGCCCAGCGGTTCGTCAATGAGCCCGCTGCCCGACAGTCCTGAGTTGATGACACCGTTGGTTCCCAAGACTGTGCGCCAGGCGTAGATCCGAACCAGATAACCGGCGAACATCGAGGCGACCACTAGAGAAATTACGGGGGTCGCCCACCGCCCGGCGCTGAAGTGGAGCCAGTACGCCACCGGCATCCCGACGGCCACTGTAACGGTGGCCACAATCACACCGATGATGACCGAGTTGAGGGCCATGGTTCGGTTGACATCCAAGGTCAGGGCGCTCTCATAGTTGCCCAATGTGATCGGTCGGCTGACCTGAAACAGCTCCCCGGTCAGAAAGCTGTAAACCACGGTGATGACCACCGGAGCGAAGAAGAACGCCAACATGACCAGCACCGACGGCGTCGCCACGGTCAGGGGGTGCCGAAGCAGTCCTCCGAGTCCGAGGCGACGCCGATCCATGTGGCCTAATGCTTTCCGGCTTGTCCGCTAGCCGCCGGCGGCCAGGGCGCCGTATTGCTCGATGAACTCACCCATACCGACACCGTTGGCTCCACCCGGCAGCGTCATCACCGAATTCTCGGCGAAGAAGCCGTCGAGGTCGTCGTACGGATACAGCTCGGCGTTGGCCTCACTCACCAGCGGGATGGCGTCCGACACCGTTGTGGCTTGAGCCAGGGCGTCGTTGATGGTGGCGTTGTTGGCCGGGTCGAGCATGGCGTTGATGAACGCCAACGCTCCCTCTCGGTTGTCGGCTCCGGCGGGAATCGAGTACACCTCGACAAAGCTGAATGTTCCCTCGGAGGGGAACACCGTCTTGATGTCGGGGTTCTCGGTGAACGCTCCGAGACCGGGGTAGCCGCCGTAGGCGGCGTCGATCTCACCGGAGTTCAGTAAGCCGATGATGTCACCGAACGATGGTGACAGGACCCGTGCCTGTCCCCAGATTTCCTGCATGAAGGCGATGACCTCCTCCAGCTCTTCCGGTGTCAGTGTCTCGGCCTGATAGCCAAGGGCGGCCGAGGCGGCCTGCACGTGCAGGCCGGGGACATCGGGGATACCCACTCGGCCGGTCAGTGAAGGGTCGAGAAGGTCGGCGTATGAGGTGGGTTCCACTGCGGTGCTGTTGTAGGTAATACCCAGCGGAGCGAAGCTGAACGGGATGGCCAGCCAGTTGCCGTCGTCGTCTTTGAACTGGTTCCAGGTGTCGTCATTGAATTGGGAGACAAGACCTTTGAGGTTCGGAACCTCGTCTTCGGTGATAGGTGAGAGGGTGCCCTCGATCGACCGGTATTGAGCGTGGTTGGCCGATGTCCAAGCGAGCAGGTCGATACCTTCGCCTCCGCCACTGGCGAACCGTGAAGCAATGTCGGACGGTGCCCCCATGTAGGTGGAGTTGAAGGTGATGCCGAGGTCGCCGATGGGGCCGTCGGCTGCGCCGAAGAAGTTGTCGTACCCTTCCCAGCCGAGATAGTCGATCTCGCCTCCGGCTCCGGCAGCCGCCTCGGAATCCTCGGCCTCATCGCCCGTCTCTTCTTCTGCCGCGGCCTCTTCGGTGGCATCTTCGGATGAGTCGGTATCCGACGAGTCGTCCCCGTCACCACAGGCGGCGGCGAACAACGTGAATGAAAGCAACAAAGCCAGCAACAGCCGGACCTGTCTGGTGAACGCCATAACGAATTCTCCCCTTTGATCTGAGTGTGACCGGGCAATCCGCCCCGGCCACATAGCGTCGATCAGAATAGTCGTTTGGTACCAAACTGTCTATCGGTCAGCTCCCCGGTCCACTGCCAGACTGCTGTCCGCTGGCTCTCAGACTGCTGGGTTGTCAGTTGGCCGTCACGTATGCGGCTGAGGCCAGTAGGGCTTCTTCGGTGGGGATGTAGGTGAAGTCAAAGACTTTCTCGGCCTTGGAGCCGTCGACGTCGGCATTGCGCCCGAGGCCCCCGACCACCTGGGCCATCCGCTTGTCGAATCGGCCGGCGACTTTAATCATGAAGTCTGGAGCCTTGCGGAGCTTCAGCTTTTTGTCGGGGTAGGCCTTGGCCAGCACTGCGGCGGCGTCGAGTAGGTAGATGGCTCCGCTGTTGGCGGCGAAGCGCTCGCCGACGGCGGCATCGTTGTCAATGGCGGCCACGTGCATGTGCGCCACATCTCGAACATCGACGGCAGGCAGATTGATGTTGGGGTAGGCCGGGAACTCACCGTCGAGAATCTGCTCAACCAGTTGTAGCGAGGTGCCGTAGTTGGGGTCCATGGCCGGTCCGTACACCGCTCCGGGGTTGATGGTGGTGAGCCGTAACCCGTGCTGGTCGGCCAGTTCCCAAGCGGCCCTTTCGGCCAGGGTCTTGGATGCCTCGTAGGCTCCTACACCTGGAGCATCTGGATCGGTCCAGTTCTCCTCGGTGGACTGCTCCATCGGTGGCTTGGCCGGATCTTTGTAGATGGCGACGCAGCTCGAGGTGAGGATGACCCTCCTCACCCCGGCGGCGTGGGCGGCGTTGAGTGCTCGCTTGGTGCCTTCGACCGCCGGGCCGATCAGCTCCATGGGGTCGTCGGGTTCGCCTCCGGGGAAGGGGGAAGCGGTGTGCATGAGAACATCAACGCCGTCGAGGGCGACATCCCAGCCTTCATCGCTGGTGAGGTCGAGTTTGACGAACTCCAGGTCGGCGTCGGGGAAGAGAGCCGCCAGTTCGCTTTGGCGCTTGTCCGACCGGACGCTGCCCCGAACCTGGTATCCCTCTTCGAGGAGTTGACGGACGATGTGTTTGGCGATGAAACCGGATGCTCCGGTGACGAGAACCTTGGTCATGACGAATAGTCCTTTACGACGTTGTTTGGGCGAGTTTGTTGTTGGTGATTCCGTTCCAGAGCGCATTGAAGGCCGTGATGCGTTCGGTCTCGGTGAGACCTACTTGAACGGCGATCTCCACGTGGTTCTGCATGAGCTGGGCCACGTAAGCGATGGGCAGGTCAACGAGCAGGCCGGAGTCGGCCAGCTCGTTGAGTATTCGGCCCGAGTTGGCGAAGGCCGCCGCCGCGGTGGCGATGGCTTCTTCGCCGGCCAGGCCCGACTGGTGAAGTAAGGCGGCGACTCGGTTGCGGGCCGGCTTGGCCGCAGCCCAGTCGAACCAGCGCAGCGCAAGAGTCTGTGACTGTTCTTGTAGCGAGAGCTCGGGGTCAATGTCACCGAGGGCGGCGGCAAGGTCGAGTTTCAGTCGCAGGTAGAGGGCGTCAATGAGGTCCTGCTTGGTGGGGAAGTAGTTGAACAGAGTCCCGTTGGAGACACCGACCGCTTTGGCGATTTTGGCTGTCGAAACGCCGACGCCCTCGTCGTCGAACACGTCGACGCACAAGTCGAGGATCATCTCCGGCGAGTACTTCACTCGTTGGATGGTAGCTTTTAGAGTGACTGATCGCTCTAAAACCAGTCCACCACTTGGTGTTATTGTCGACACGTCAAACCTGAGCTGGTACTACTGCGCCGGTGGGCGGGTGACTACGTTCGTTGCAGCCACAGCGTCAAACGGGCACGGAGCCGACGGTCGAGTATCAGGCATCGGCAAGAAACCCGGCAGGCAGGTACTGGGGGCGAAAACCGTTCCACCCACCGTCAGGCTCGCTGTTGGGTTC
>JAHDFR010000401.1 GCA_020628065.1 Acidimicrobiales bacterium | reverse complement strand
CGATGAGGCGTTGGCGGTGTATGAACCGGAACGGGTTGCCCTCGGTCGGTCGCTGCTGGATCGTACCCGTTCGGTTGGCAGCCGCTCTCAGGTGCACAACACTTGGCGTAGTGATGACCCCGACATCATCTTCGGGCTTCGGGCCCCGGGAGACTAGCTGAATGAGTGCCGTGGGTGAATGCTGTGGCTGAACGATCCGCTCGTCGAATTCTTGCCGACCGCATGTCGGATGTTGTCGGTGGTCTGTTGGAGTCGCTCAGCGCCGAGCAGCGGCAGGCGGCCACCTGGCCGTTTCCGGCCACTGACGAACGGGAGCTGTGGTTCTACACCCCGACCGACCATGGTGGGCTGGCGTTGTCGGCCATGTCCGCGTCCCAACAGCAGCAGGTGATGCAGTTGCTGGCCGCGGCGTTATCCGAGGCCGGGTACGTGACTGCTTCGATTGTCATGGCCCAGGAGAACCTCTTGGATCGAATCGAAGGCTGGGGTGCCCGCTTCGGTCGGGAACGAGGTAGAGATCCGGGTCTCTACTATCTGTCGGTGTTTGGTCTACCGGGCTCTGACGCTTGGGCGTGGCGTTTCGGTGGGCATCACCTCTCGCTGCACTACACCATCGCTGGTGGTGAGGTGGTGTCAACCACCCCGTGTTTCCTGGGTGCCGATCCGGCCTCGTCGCCTCTTCTGGGGCCTCATCTGCATCGACCTTTGGGTGGGGCGGAGGATTTGGCTCGTGAATTGGTGCATTCGTTGACCGCCGCCCAGCGGCGCCTGGCTGTGCTGTCGCCGGTGGCTCCCAGCGATCTTGTGACCTCCAATCGATCGGTGGTGTCCGACGGTGATCGGATGTTGCCGTTGCCGGAGGTTTGGCGGGGTCGTCTGGAAGCCGAGCTTGGTGGGCTTATGGCGGCTGCTCAAACAGCGGCCGACGCCAAATCCGGGATTACCGATGGCGACCACGACGCCCTGGCGTTCACCACTCGACCCAAAGGCTTGTCGATGACGGCCTGTACGTCCGACCAACACGAAATCATGCGGGCGTTGTTGAGCACCTATCTGGATCGCATTCCTCCGGAGCTTGCTGCCGACGAACACACCAAGTTCGCCGGAGCCGGCGTGGAGTCGCTGTCGCTGGCCTGGGCCGGTTCCATCGAGGCCGGTCAGCCTCACTACTACCGGGTTCAGGGAGTGGACCTGCTGGTCGAGTACGACAACACTCAACGAGACGTCAACCACGTGCACTCGGTATGGCGGAGCCTTGGCGGCGATTTTGGTCGGGCCGGTATGGGTGGCGATCCGCTGGCCGATCACTACGCCCACGATCACTAGGCTGACGACCGGATGACAGGGTTGTTGGTGGTCGGGGTTGACGGTTGTCGGGCCGGGTGGGTCCTGGCCGCCGTTTCGTCCCAACCGTCTTCGGCTCCGG
>JAHDFR010000400.1 GCA_020628065.1 Acidimicrobiales bacterium | reverse complement strand
CCGGAGCCGAAGACGGTTGGGACGAAACGGCGGCCAGGACCCACCCGGCCCGACAGCCGTCAACCCCAACCACCAACAACCCTGTCATCCGGTCGTCAGCCTAGTGGTCGTGGGCGTAGTGATCGGCCAGCGGATCGCCGCCCAAACCGGCCCGACCAAAATCGTCGCCAAGGCTCCGCCATACCGAATGCACGTGGTTGGCGTCTCGTTGGGTGTTGTCGTACTCCACCAACAGGTCCACGCCCTGAATCCGGTAGTAGTGAGGCTGACCGGCCTCGATGGAACCGGCCCAGGCCAGCGATAGCGACTCCACACCGGCTCCGGCGAACTTGACGTGTTCTTCGGCGGCAAGCTCCGGAGGAATGCGATCCAAATAGGTGCTCAGCAACGCCCGCATAATTTCGTGTTGGTCGGACGTGCAAGCCGCCATCGACAGGCCTTTGGGTCGAGTGGTGAACGCCAGGGCGTCGTGGTCGCCATCGGTAATCCCGGATTTGGCGTCGATCGCTGTCTGAGCGGCCGCCATTCTCCCGAGGAGCGCAGCTTCCAGCCGGCCCCGCCAAACCTCCGGTAACGGCAACATCCGATCACCATCGGACACCACCGAACGATTGGAGGTCACAAGATCGCTGGGAGCCACCGGCGACAGCACCGCCAGGCCCCGCTGGGCGGTGGTCAGCGAATGCACCAATTCACGAGCCAAGTCCTCCACCCCGGCGAGAGGCCGATGCAGATGAGGCCCCAGGAGGGGCGACGAGGCCGGATCGGCACCCAGGAAACACGGGGTGGTTGACACCACCTCACCACCAGCGATGGTGTAGTGCAGCGAGAGATGGTGCCCACCGAAACGCCACGCCCAAGCGTCAGAGCCCGGTAGACCAAACACCGATAAGTAGTAGAGGCCCGGATCTCTACCCCGTTCGCGACCGAAACGGGCACCCCACCCTTCGATTCGATCCAAGAGGTTCTCCTGAGCCATGACAATCGAAGCGGTCACATACCCGGCCTCGGACAGTCCGGCCGCTAGCAGCTGCATCACCTGCTGCTGCTGGGACGCAGACATGGCCGACAACGCCAGCCCGCCATGGTCTGTCGGGGTGTAGAACCATAGCTCCCGTTCGTCAGTGGCCGGGAACGACCAAGTGGCCGCCTCCCGCTGCTCGGCATCGAGCGACTCCAACAGGCCACCGACAACATCCGACATGCGGTCGGCAAGAACTCGACGAGCGGATCGTTCAGTCACAGTACTTACCCACGGCTCTCATTCAGCTAGTCTCCCGGAGCCCGAAGCCCAAAGATGACGTCGGGGTCATCACTACGCCAAGTGTTGCGCACCTGAGAGCGGCTGCCAACCGAACGGGTACGAGCCAACAGCGACCGACCGAGGGCAACCCGTTCCGGTTCATACACCGCCAACGCCTCATCG
>JAHDFR010000170.1:6076-8854 GCA_020628065.1 Acidimicrobiales bacterium | reverse complement strand
GGAAGGTCGGGTCTGAAAGTCAGCCTGCTGTCGTTCGGGTCATGGGTGTCGTTCGGTACCCAGATGGATGTAGATAAGGCCGAGGCCTGCATGGTCGAGGCACGCAACCACGGCGTGAACTTCTTTGACAACGCCGAGGCCTACGCCGGAGGCAAGTCGGAAGAGCTCATGGGGCAGATCATCGAACGTCAGGGTTGGCCTCGGCATAGCTTTGTAATCTCCTCCAAGTTCTTCTGGGGTATTCACGGGCCTGACGCCGAAAACGCCTTCAACACACTGAACCGCAAGTACCTGCTGGAAGCCATTGACCCCTCGCTTGAGCGGCTTCGGCTTGACCACATCGACCTGATCTTTTGCCATCGGGCCGACCCCGACACTCCGCTGGAGGAGACGGTACGGGCCATGCACGAGATCGTGGCTTCCGGCAAAGCCCTCTACTGGGGAACCTCGGAGTGGACGGCCGACGAGATCCGCGCCGCCTACCTCATCGCCGATCGCCACGGTTGGCACAAGCCGATCATGGAACAGCCTCAGTACAACATGTTCAACCGGGACAAGGTTGAGACCGACTACAACCGTCTGTACACCGACACCGGGCTTGGGCTCACCACCTGGTCACCGTTGGCGTCGGGCCTGTTGACCGGCAAGTACCTTGACGGTGTGCCCGACGACAGCCGGGCTGCTCTGGAAGGCTACGAGTGGCTGGTTGACCAGCTCACCGACGAAGGCCGCAACAACGTGGTCCGGGATCTGGCGGCGGTGGCCGACGACCTGGACTGCACGTTGGCCCAGCTCTCGATTGCCTGGTGCGCTTCCAACCCGAACGTGTCCACCGTCATCACCGGTGCCAGCCGACCGGAGCAGGTGACCGAAAACATGAAGGCCCTCGAGGTTCTCGACAAGTTGAACGACGATGTGTTGAACCGCATCGAGGAGATTCTGTCGCGCTGATCGTTCGAACCTGCCGACAGTAGCTATCGCTGCTGTCGGCAGTGCTCGATTCTGTCGGACAGAAACTCGTGCTCGGACTGGTTGGTGGTGAGGTCGAGAGCTCGGCGATAAGCCGCTTCGGCCTCATTCCATCGTTGGAGTTGTCGCAACATGTCGGCCCGAGCGGCGTGGTAATAACGGTAGTTCCCCAGTCCGTTGGTGGCTGAGTCGTCAAGAGCGTCAAGGGTGGCCAGGCCGGCGTCCGGACCTTTGGCCTTGGAGACGGCGGCAGCCCGGTTGAGGGCTACAACCGCACTTGGTTCGAGGGTGTACAACATGTCGTAGTAGCTGACGATCTGGGCCCAATCGGTCTCGGCTTCCGACGCTGCTTCGGCGTGGGCCAAGGCGATGGCGGCTTGAAGCCGATAGGTTCCGGCCAGCGGATCGAAACGCTCGGCCGCCGCCAACCGTTGCCGGCCGCGGGCTATCAGCTCGGCATCCCACAATGAGCGGTCCTGATCGGCCAGGAGAACGAGGTGACCCTCGGCATCGACTCGGGCCGGCCTTCGGGCATCACTCAGATCGAGTAGCGCGCTGAGCGACAGGGCTTCGGGTTGGTCGGGGAGAAGGTTGGCCATGAGGTCGGCCAGCCATCGGGCCTCGTCGCACAGATCGCCTCGTATCAGCGACGCCGCGTCGGCGGCGGCGTGGCCCTCGGTGTAGATGAGGTAGACCACCGCTAGGACCGACTCGAGCCGTTCTTCCAGCTGATCTGCTTCGGGAACCGTGAATGGGACAGCGGCTTCTCGAATCTTGGTCTTGGCTCGGACCAGCCGTTTGGCCATGGTCGCTTCCGGCGTGAGAAAAGCGGATGCGATCTGGCGGGTCGACAGGCCGCAGACTTGGCGCAGAGTCAATGCCACTTGGGCTTCGGTGTTGAGCGACGGGTGGCAGCATCCGAAGATGAGCGCCAGTTGGTCATCGACCAGCTGGTGTCCGGTGTCGTCGGACGGTCCGGGGGTTCCGGCGGCGAACCATCCACTGGTGGCCCCGTTAATGTGGCTGGTGAGTCGGGCGTCGGCCTCCATCGACTCGAGCTTGCGGCGAAGGTCGGCGTTACGGCGGATGACGTCAATGGCCCGCCGTCTGGCTGTTGTCATCAGCCAAGCGCCGGGCCGATCAGGGGTGTTGTCCGGCTTCCATTTGTCGGCGGCCTCAATGAACGCCTGTTGAGCGGCGTCTTCGGCCAGGTCGACATCGCCCAGCTCGCGCACCAGAGTGGCCACCAACTTGGGCCACTCCTCGGCGAAGAGCTGGGCGACAATCGACTGACTCATAGATTTGTTGAAGGTTCAGGCCGGCGTCAGCCCAGCTCCATGACCGGGCGAACTTCAACCGAGCCGTAGGGGGCGAGGGGAATCTTGGCCGCCCATTCCGTGGCCTGATCGATGTTGTCGACGTCGATCATGTAGAAACCGCCCAAGGTTTCTTTCGTCTCGGCGAACGGACCATCGGTGGAAAGTGTCTTGCCCTCGCGGACCTGCACTGTGGTGGCGGTGTCGATGCCATGAAGCGGTTCGCCTCCGAGTAGGGCGCCCGCTTCCTCGAGCTGTTGGGTGTAGGCGAACCATTCCTGCATTTCGGCGGCGTGTTCAGGTGTGCCCGGAGCCGGGCCTGCACCGTCGGCACTGTACAGAAGCAGCATGTAACGCATTGTGAGTCTCCTCCGTTGAGAGTCCGGTGCCTTGAGTGGTCAAGGCTTCCCGGTTGTTCCGAGCCGTTCTCGGAATCGGTTTCGCACAGGCGTCGAACGGCCAGGACGCTTTTGGACATCTTCCCAGAATTTCT
>JAHDFR010000170.1:0-5976 GCA_020628065.1 Acidimicrobiales bacterium | reverse complement strand
CCGGCCGCCGGTGCGAGAGTTTGACGGCCGTTGCGTGATGACGCAGGCTGGTTAGCGCGGGCCCGCAGCGGGAGGCGGCCCATGACATCCAATTTTCCAGCATCTAATTTTTCAGCAGCTGGATATTCAGCGTCAGGTTCTTCAACCGCGTCGTTGTCCACATCGAATCAGTTTCACGGTGTCGATGGGCCTTTGACGGTCGGCGTGGAGGAGGAGTACCTGCTGGTGGACCCAGCCACCGGTGAGTTGGTGTCCGACGCCGCAGTCCAGGCGGCGGTGGTGGCCAAAGTGAAGTCGGCTGTTCCTCGCGAGGTCGGGTTCGCCACGCCGGAGTTTCTGCGGGCACAAATCGAGGTCGGCACCGGCGTCTGTGACAGCATCGGTCAGCTCGGACGTTGCCTGCGAAGCCTCCGATCGGAGGCGGCTGCAGCGGCCGACGCTCATGGTCTAGCCATCATTGCTTCATCAACCCATCCGATGGCGGTAGCCACCGATCTTCAACACACCGAGGCTGACCGCTACCACACGTTGGCCGATGACCTTCAAGAAGTCGCCCGCCGCATGGTTATCTGCGGCATGCACGTGCACGTCGGAGTTGAAGACCCGGAGCACCGGATCGATCTGCTCGGTCAGGTCGCCTACTTCCTCCCTCATCTTTTGGTGTTGACCACCAGCTCCCCATTCTGGGAAGGGCGAGATACCGGACTCAAGTGCTACCGGCTGGCGGTGTTCGATGAGTTGCCCCGAACCGGCCTACCCGAGCGGTTTGAGTCTTGGAGCGAGTACCAGCGTCATGTTCAGGCGCTGATCAAGGCCGGGGCCATTGAGGACGTGTCGAAGATCTGGTGGGATATTCGACCTCATGGTGTCTACCCCACGCTGGAGATGCGCATCGCCGACATCTGCACCCGCCTATCGGACGGCTTGGCGGTGGCCGCCATGTTCCAGTGCATGATTTCGATGCTTCAGCGGCTGCGGTCGTCGAACCAGCGGTGGCGGACCTACGCCAACATGCTGATCGACGAGAATCGATGGCGGGCTCAGCGCTACGGCGTCGACGAGGGGTTGATTGACTTCGGTCTGGGAGCAATCGTGCCCTACGCCGACCTGTTGGAAGAGTTGTTGGAGATGCTGTTGCCTGATGCCGAGCGGCTGGGGTGCGTCGATGAGCTGCTGCACGCCAGGGTCATCATGGACAGGGGAACCAGTTCGGATCAGCAGCTGGCAGTGTTCTACAGTCGCAGAGATGAGGGTGCAACCGATGAAGAGGCCTTCCAATCAGTGGTCAAGTGGCTGGTCGACGCCACTATGGCTGATGTGTAGATCGGCCGGAAAACACTCTGCTGCTACTTGGCGGTGGCGGCCCGATGTCAGTCTTCTTCCATCTGTACCGATTTGGCTAACGCCTTTTCACCGATTTGGTAGCATCTAAAGAGTGCCTGCAACGATCGTTTTGGGAACCCAGTGGGGCGACGAGGGGAAGGGGAAGTTCACCGACCTCCTGTCGAAGGAAATGTCCATGGTCGTCCGATATCAGGGTGGCCACAACGCTGGCCACACCCTGGTGGTCGACGGTGAGACCTTTGCCCTTCAGCTGGTGCCGAGCGGCATTCTCTACGACCACATCGTGCCGGTAATCGGCAACGGGGTAGTGGTCGATCCGTTTGTGTTGCTGGCCGAGGTCGACATGTTGCGTCGCCGCGGTATCACCACCGAAGAGCTTCGGGTGTCGGGCAACGCTCACCTGATCATGCCTTATCACCAGCAACTTGACGCTCTGCACGAACGTCATCTGGGCAAGTCGAAGCTGGGAACCACCAAACGCGGTATCGGTCCGGCCTATGCCGACAAAGCCATGCGCCTTGGCGTCAGGATGCAGGATCTGCTGGATGAACAGATCTTCCGTGAGAAGCTACGGGGCACGCTGGCCCACACCAACAAGGTGCTTACCCGGGTGTTCAACCGTCTTCCGGTTGACCCCGATGCGTTGGCCGACAAAGTACTTTCGGAGTGCCTTGAACCTCTCGCTCCTTACATCGTTGACACCACCGACCTGATTCACGACGCCCTTGAATCCGACCAGCATGTGCTGTTCGAGGGGGCGCAGGCCACATTCCTTGACCTCGATCACGGAACGTATCCGTTTGTCACGTCATCCAATCCCACCGCCGGTGGTGTCTGTACCGGCACCGGGGTCGGGCCTCGCCACATTGACCGGGTGATCGGGGTGGCCAAGGCGTACTGCACCAGGGTCGGTGCCGGGCCGTTCCCCACTGAATTGCACGACGACTACGGCAACAAGATGGTCGACATCGGCCGGGAGTACGGCACCAACACCGGTCGCCGCCGCCGCGCCGGTTGGTTCGACGCCGTCATGCTTCGCCATGCCGTGCGGCTCAACAGTTTGACGGAGATGGCGGTCACCAAGATCGATGTGCTCGACACCTTCGACACGGTGAAGCTGTGTGTCGGCTACGAGATCGACGGTGAGCGAACCGACAAGTTGCCCTACCACCAGAGCGAAGTGCACAAGGCGGTCCCTGTGTACGAGGAGTTCCCCGGCTGGAACACCAGCTTGGCCGCCTGCCGAGCACCCGATGACCTCCCGGCCGAGGCTCGACGGTTCCTTGAGGCAATGGAGGAGCAGGTGGGGGTACCCATTTCGCTGTTGTCCACCGGGCCGGGGCGCGAAGAATACCTGCACCTTCGGAGCTAGCTTTTGGACGCCCGTTGATATTAGCGACGGGAGGCGAAAGGGTCCTGGCTAAGGTCGGGGGCAGCCACGTCGCTCCACCGCGTAACTGTCTCTTCCGGCGTCTCGCCCGTGTCGGTCACCTCTGAGCGGTCATCCGCCCGGCGAGAAGGTTCAGGCTGGTCTTCCCACGCCGGCCGGGGAGCAGGATGTGAGTCGCTGCCGGTACCGTCGGAGCCCAACTGCGGCCACATCCCGGCTGGATTGTCGGCCGGAGGTGCCGGCCGGTCGGTTGCTTGGTGGTCATGCTCTGCTGAGTTGGGGTCGCCCGCAGGAAAGTCGTCTTCCGGGGCCCACACCTGGGCTTCGACCGGTTCGTCCTGCGGAGCCTCGCCGCGTCGGAGCTGACCGAGCTTGTGAACGGCTGAGTCTTCGCCGTACCCGGCTTCGGGGGACTTTTTGGTGCGACCGGTGGTTGCGCCCTGTCGGGTGGTGTCGGCGACCGCTCTACTCTTCGTGCCGCCGCCGGGCAGGAATCCCGACGCCATGGCGCTCAGCTTGTTCTTGATTCCGCCGGCGTCGTCGCGGATCCACTCGGTTTCATCCACCTCTGTGTGTTCTACCTCGGGCTCCTGCGGCTGCAAGGCTGCCCGTCTGGCCGCCACCGTCGACTTGTCGCCCCGGATGGGTGTTTTCGTTCCGCCGCGAACGCCGGACATGACAATGGCGCAGTCGCGGCATATGGGGTCTTGCCGAGATCGTACCGTTGTCACACATCCGGCACAGATGTCGGCGAAGCAAACGCCGCATACGTCGACGGCATGTTCAAATGGATGGAACTCGCACTGTCCGGCCATAGATCTTGTCTCAGTCGTGGTGGATATCCTGATAGGCGTGCCGAGACGCACACCTACATGTTGAAGATCGACACCAAGAGAGCAACCTTGACCGCTGCGTACCCAAATATTCTCGCCACCCGTTACGCCAGCGACGAGATGGTGGCGATTTTTGACCCGGTTAATCGCATTCGGCTGGAGCGAACGTTCTGGATCTCGGTGCTTGAGGCGCAACAAAAGCTGGGAGTGCCGGTTGGCGACGGTGTACTCGACGCCTACCGAGCGGTGATCGACGACGTCGATCTTGAGTCGATCGCCGAGCGGGACCGAATGCTTAAGCACGACGTTAAGGCCCGGTTGGAGGAATTCAACGGTTTGGCCGGCCACCAGGACATTCACAAGGGTCTGACCAGTCGGGATCTAACCGAGAACGTCGAACAGCTGCAGATCAAGCAGGGTCTTGAGCTGGTGGAGCAGCGTGTCTTGGCGTTGCTGTCAGCGTTGGCGGAGTCGGCGGCGACCCATAGCGCGCTGACCATAGTTGGCCGAACCCACAACGTTCCTGCACAGCCGACCACTCTCGGCAAGCGATTGGCTCAGATCGGTGAGGAACTTCTCGTCGCCTATCGGGCGCTGCGGCATCTGATGGCTGACTTGCCTCTTCGCGGCATTAAGGGTCCTGTTGGGACTCAACAAGATCAGATGGACTTGTTGGGAACCGCCGAGCAGGTGGCAAATCTGGATCGGCTGGTGGCTGATTCTCTCGGCTTTGAGCACATTTCTTCCGTCGTCGGCCAGGTCTATCCCCGGTCGCAGGACTTGGCCGCGGTGTCACAATTGGTTCAGCTGGCTTCGGCTCCGGCCAATCTCGCATTGTCCGTGCGGCTGATGGCCGGGCACAACCTGGTGACGGAGGGGTTCGTGGAAGGCCAGGTCGGTTCATCGGCCATGCCACACAAGATGAACACCCGTTCCTGCGAGCGAGTCAACGGCCTTTTTAATATTCTGCGTGGTCATTTGACGATGGCCGCCGGACTGGCCGGCGATCAATGGAACGAGGGCGATGTGTCTTGTTCAGTCGTGCGGCGAGTGGTGATTCCCGATGCGTTCTTTGCTTTTGACGGTCTTTGCGAGACGACTTTTGCTGTTTTGAGAGGATTTGGGCCGTTTCCTGAAGTAATCGAACAGGAAGTTCGTGAGTATCTACCGTTCCTGGCCACGACGAAGATGCTGATTCTGGCGGTCAAGGGCGGCATGGGCCGCGAAGACGCTCACGAGGTGATCAAGAGCCACGCCGTCGCCACCGCGTTGGATATGCGGGCAGGCAAGACTGACGGGTCCGACTTGATCAGACGTCTGGGGGCTGATGAGGCGTTCCCGGCTGACAGCGGCGAACTGTGGTCGGCTATCGGCGATGCCGGGTCGTTGGTCGGGACTGCGGACGACCAAGTGCGGCGGTTCTCCACCCAGGTATCAGAGCTGGTCGCCAAGCGACCGGAAAGCAGCTATCGGGGAGCCGAAATTCTTTGAGGATCGGATCCCCAGGGTTCACGAATAGATAGGCGCACACCCGGTGGTGGTGAAACGGGTGTGGCCTGCCTTGCGTTATACGTTGCTTGGTTGTGGTATGTCGATCAGGCGGTGCGGGCGATGCCGGCTCGCTTAAGGACCGACGCCGGCACCCCGCTGTCGCGGAATGCGACGTAGCTAATGCCTTTGCGCTCGGCATAATCTTGAGCGACCTTAACGAACTCTTCTTCCAAGTCGGACAGTTGAATACCGGAGTCCATGTTCTCCAGTTCTTGAGAAAGGTCAAGTCGCTCCTGCCGAAGCTGAAGTTCCTTCAGCTTGTCGGCGGTAGCCAGCTCGCCTTCGATCCGGTCGAGGCGGCGCTGGATTGAGTCTTTGGTCCGCTTGCGACCGCGCTTTGGGCGAGCAGATTCGAGTGCTTCGAGATATGCCCGAACCGTTCGACCCTCAACCCGTCCCTTTGCCAGCGCTTCCTTATGGTCGGCTGACATGCCTGCTTTCTTTGTAGCCATTTAAATTTGTAACCCTTCGAAGGAACATCGGTTAACCTGCAGCTCGGTGTGCCTCAAGGCTGACCTTGAATGAGCTGACCGCCTTGAAGCATGGTACAACAATTAACGTCGTTTGCAGAAGCATCGATTGCCGTAATACTTCAAATCGAGTCAGGTTTTGGGAAATCATTTGATTTCCTGCATCGAAATCCAGATCGGCAAGATTGGGAACGATCTTTACAGTCTTATGGCGAAGTCTTGGGCGACGGGATAACGGCAAACGAATTGACGCCGTAGGCCCGGGTATCAGGCGGCCGCAATTCCGGCGTAAAAGGACGGAATCCCTGGGCGAAACCCAGGGATCCAATCGCAGTGTGGTCGGGACCGGCGTCGATCCGGTGACCTACCGCTTTTCAGGCGGTCGCTC
>JAHDFR010000169.1:6543-8894 GCA_020628065.1 Acidimicrobiales bacterium | reverse complement strand
CCAGCATGATCGAGCCGATCAGACCGGCGTACACCCGGTAGCGGGCAACGTTCACCCCGGCCAGCTCGGCCGCCACCTCATCATCCCGCAGGGCCCGGAAGGCCCAACCGATGTGGGACCGTTGAATAACCCGGTAGACGATCAGGTAGGCGGCAACCAACGCCAGGAACACGTAGTAGGCGCTGATCTGGCCGTTAATCAACGTGCCGTTGCCGGCGCTGATGGGCAGACCGTTCTCACCACCGGTCAGGTCCCGACTGCCGAGCACGAAGTTCTCATACGACAGCGAGAAGGCCAGGGTGACAATGCCGGTGAAAATGGTGTCCAACGAGCGGCTCACCGACACCCAACTGAGCAACGCCCCGAACGCTCCTGACACCAGCGCGGCGATGAGAATGGTGGCAACAAAAGGCAGGCCGACCTGGTCGCTCAAGATGGCCGAACCGAAGCCACCAATACCGGCAAGAGCACCAACACACAGAAACAGCTGCCCGGTGCTACCAAAGATCAGGTTGAACGCCACGGTGTAGGCGGCGAACAACAAGCCGGTGGTAATCACCAGCATCATCGACCGCGAATCGGAGAAAAACACCGGGACCACAGCCAACAGCGCCACCACGATGGCGATGGGAAGGTAGTCCTTCACTGTTGTCATTGCCGTGGATGTTGCGGCAGTGGATGTTGCGGCAGCGGTTGTTGCAGGCGTTGTTTTAGCGGTAGTCGGGCCGGTCATTTGGCCGCTCCCAGAATGCCCTGCGGGCGTATGAGAATAGTCAGAGCGGCGGCCACCACCAGAATGATGCTGGACACGAACGTGCCGATGTAGCGGGCACTCATGGTGTTAACCACCCCAAGGATGATCCCGGCCAGGAACGCGCCGGACACGCTTCCCAGGCCGCCCACGACCGCCACGATTAGAGCGAAGATGGTGAGGCTGACCCCGGCAGTGGACACCACCGGGCTGGTCATGGCCTGAGTGACCGCCACGATGCCGGCCAGCACTCCACTGAGCCCGAAGATCACGGTGCGGACCGTGGCCGGGTTGATGCCGCAGAGGCGGGCCCCCTCCTCATTCTGGATGACTGAGCGGGTGGCTCGACCAAAAGTCGTAAGTCGGAAGAAAGCCACCAGGGCCAGGCCAACAGCGATGGTGACCGCTGAAGCCACGATGGATCCCCGCCTGATCTTGAGCCCGGCGATGGTCACCGGCTCACCGGCGATGCGTAGGTTCAACGCCTCGATGGGGTAGCGCCACTCCAAGATGCCGTCGATGATGAAGCCAACTCCCAGCATCAACAGCAGGCCGAGCAGGATCCGGTTTTCGCCGTGCTCACGGTACACGGGCTGCATGATGGTGCGATCCAGGATCACGCCCAGTAGACCGGTGCCGAGGATGCCGATGGCGATGGCCGCCGCGGTCGGCAGCCCGGTGTCCATTAGTCGAGTGGTGACAATGGCGGCCAGTACCGCCATCTGTCCGTGAGCCAGGTTGACCACACCACCCAGCCCGTAGACCAGGGTGAGCCCCACGCCCAGGATGGCGAACTGTAGGCCGAGAACCAGGCCGTCTACCAGCACTGCACCCATCTACGCGGCACCCTTCGACTTCGCCTCAAAACTCATGGTCATACCCCCAGGTAGGCCTGTCGTACAGCCGGGTCGGCCGCCAGTTCCTCAGATGTCCCGGACAGCGTGATGCGTCCGTGATCCAAGACGTAGCTGCGGTCCGCCAGTTCCAACGCCAGTGGCACCTGCTGCTCGGCTACCAGCACGGTGAGTCCGCCGTTGCGCAGCTCGGCCAGCGCTGCGTAGGCCTCTTGGGCGAGGATGGGGGAGAGGCCGGTGGTCGGCTCGTCCAACACCAGCAGTTTGGGTGACGACATTAGAGCGCGGCCGACGGCCAACATCTGCTGTTCGCCACCGCTGAGCGTTCCGGCGTGTTGTTTAGCCCGCTCTTTGAGCCGAGGGAACGTGTTGTAGACCAGGTCAAGGCGGTCCGAGTCCGGCCTCGATGGATAGGCGCCGAGGAACAGGTTTTCCTGCACCGCCATTTGTGGGAACAGGTGACGCTCGGCCGGTACGTACACCATGCCGGCCCGAACCACGAGATGAGCTTTGGTTCCGGCAATCTGGGTGCCGTCGAACCGAACGGTTCCCCCTGATGGGGTGAGCAACCCGCAGATGGCCTTCAACATGGTGCTCTTGCCGGCACCGTTGGAACCGATGACGGCTACCGTTTCGCCCGGCCCGACAGTCAGATCGATGTCGTGGACGACGTCTTCGCCCAGGTATCCGGCCGACAACCCTGAGACGTCAAGCAGAGCCTCGGTGGCGGTGGCTTCGCTCATGTG
>JAHDFR010000169.1:4285-6443 GCA_020628065.1 Acidimicrobiales bacterium | reverse complement strand
GGGTTGGTCATCACCTTGGTGGGTTGCCCGTCAGCCAGCATCTTGCCGAAGTTCAACACCACCACCCGCTCGGCCAGGCTCATGACCGCTTTCATCACATGCTCCACCCAGATGACGGTGACTCCTCGCTCATCCCGAGCGGTGCGGACCATGTCGATCGAGGCCTGCAGTTCGGTGTCGTTCAGCCCGGCCATCACCTCGTCGAGGAGTAGGAGCTTGGGGGACCCGGCCAGGGCCCGGGCCATTTCCAGGAAACGCTGTTGATGCAGGTTGAGGCCTCCGACCGGCACGTCGGCGTAGGCCGACAACCCAACGAAGTCCAGGGCCTCATCTGCGGTGTGACGGGCCTCTTCTTCGCTGGGCCGCTCGGCTGCGCCGAAGGTGGCGCCGACAATGACGTTGTCCCGAGCCGTCATCGACTCGAACACTCTGGGGTGCTGCAACGCCATGGAGATGCCCCGCTGGCGGACCACGTGAGGAGCCATCTTCGCTATGTCGGTTCCCTGGAAACGAATGCTTCCCCGGGTGGCGGGTTGTAGTCCGCTGATGGCTTTCAGCAGCGTGCTCTTGCCCGCCCCGTTGGGGCCGACGAGGGCGACTATCTCGCCCTCGTCGACCTTGAGGTCAACACCGTCGACGGCCGGTAGACCGCCGAAGTGTTTTTCGACGCCGGTGGCGTCAAGTAGTGGAGCCAGGGTCTATGACCCCGGAACGTAGGGCTCAAGCGGCTCTGAGGTGAACAGCTCGTCCACCCACCAGTCACCGGCCTCGTTCAGCCCGTCGGGGGCAGGTCCGCCGTTGACGGCCACCAGGACCATCTGGGCCTGAGCCAGCTCACCCCACTCGGTCCAAGCCAGCGGGTAGGCCATGCCGGGCGAGGTGTAGCTCTGACCGTGGAGGTACTCGGCCATGGCGGCGGTGTCGTCACCGGCGTTGGCCACGGCGTCGGCTACGGCGTTGACCACGGCGTACATGGCGACGGCGTCGTCCTCCATGAAGCCGAGGCCGGTGTCGGCCACGTAGCGGGCGGCCAGTTCGGCGTAGTCGTCGCTGAAGTAGTTGGCACACGAGTGGTCGGCGTAGCGGCCGATGGCGGTGTCGCCGGCAGCTTCAAGCACGGCGGTCATGGACGAGCCGGGGCCGGCCACGTTCACGTCAAGGCCGAGGTCGGCGGCTTGAGCCAGGATCGGGCCGGATCCCGGCGGATGACCGGTGGCCAGGATCAGTTCGGGACCGAACTCGTCCAGTGAGCGCAGATAGGTGGTGAAGTCCTGCTCGGGAACCGGGGCGATCTCCGACTGCAGTTCGACTCCGGCGTCGGAGAAGACCGGCTCGGAGGCGGCCAGGAACGACTGGCCCCAGGCGTAGTCGGCAATCATCTGCCCGACCTTGGTGAAGCCCCGGTCGTTGGCGTACTGGGCCCATGGAACGGCCAGCATTGGGCCGGCCGGCAGGCAGGTGCGGAAGGTGTAGCGGCTGTCTGCCGTTAGCAAGGCGTCGGACCCGGCCTTGGACAGGAACAGCGGTACCTGGTTGGATTCGGCCAGGCCGACGGTGGCGCCGCCAACACCGGAGGAGATGGTGCCGGCTACGGCCACCACGCCCTCTTCCAGCAGACGCTCGAACTGAACGACGGCTTCTTCGGCATCAGACTGGTCGTCGGCCACGATGATCTCGATCATCCGGCCGTCGACGCCACCGGCGGCGTTGATGTCGTCGGCCGCCATCTTGAGGCCGGCCTCGACGTGCAGACCCCAGGAGGTGAACGGCCCGGTCAGTGAGGTGAGGGCACCGATCTTGATCGGCTCGTCGCTGCCGGCGGCAGCGTCATCGCCCTCCTCCATGGCCTCCTCGGAGTCGGCTTCTTCTTCCTCCATTGACTCTTCTTCGGCCCCTTCTTCGTCGCCGCCGTCTGAAGCTTCTTCGACGGCTTCTTCGACGTCCTCAACCGCTTCCTCGACGGCATCGTCGGCACCGCACGAAGCGGCTATCAGGGCGAGGGCGGCCAGCAGTGCCAGCCAAACCGAACGTCTCTTTGATCTCATCACTATCCCCTTGATTGTCAGCCAGGCAAACGGTGGTCCAACAGGGAGATCCTGCCGGTGGAAGCGCTGTGGCCACATACCGCCGCGAGTCAGCTGAGGCTAATCGATGGAGC
>JAHDFR010000169.1:0-4185 GCA_020628065.1 Acidimicrobiales bacterium | reverse complement strand
TTACTCAAATAAGATCCGAATGTCAATCAAATATGAGCACATTTCGATGATCGGGGGATTTCAGAATGTTTGTTTCTAGGAAGTTGCTGGCTGTTCTAGCATCGGTTGTCTTCGTCCTTATTACCGTCTCAGCTGCCGGTGCTCACTACACCAGCAAGCGTGGCGGAGAGCATCAATTCTGGATAACTGTTAGATCGGCAGGTGGTGGTGACTACGCTCTGACCATGCGAGCTGATGACACCATCGAAGATAGGCACTGCACGTATCCTGTGGCTCGCACAGGCGGAAATTGGTACACGGGTAATAGGTCTTGTGCCGGCTGGGTGGAAACCAACTACAACGTCAGCGGGACATCCAACCGAGCAGGGTATGGGTGCATCACAGGCCATAACAGTTGTGTTTGGAAGTCGAGCATCCCGCTCCGCTGACCAGGGTGAGACCTTCGCTGGCGTCTTCATGGCGCTACCTTCAACTGCTGGCCCTTTTTGCTGTTCTCATCGCTTCCTGTAGCTCTCCTGGTGCTGTCGGAGTGGACGGGCAGGATTCGGTGATTGGCAGAGCAGCGACGGATGTGGCTGCTTCGGCCGCTGTTGACAGCGATATGTCGTATTCCGGTATCGATGCGACAGCGCTTGATGATTATTATCTGCTCGACTCGGATGAACGCCAAGCATTTATGACCGTTGCATTGTCAAACAACGGCTTGCTGATTGGCCCGCCAGCCGGAGACATAGGCGAAGAGGCAGGCAAGGCCCAGTACGGACGTATAGCGGCCCGAGAGGAGCTCATCAGCGCTTGCATGAAAAGCGAAGGCTTTGACTACTGGCCTGAACCTGCCGAGGCATTCTTTGTTCCCTTGAACGACCCTGAGTTCGCTCCGGCATCGAGAGATTGGGTTGACTACTACGGTTTCGAGATATCTACGATGCTTTTCCTCGGAGACCACGTGCTACCCGACGGCGTGCATGGCTACCGCGGTGACATGGGCGAAATACTTGACGGCGAGAAATCACCCAACGAGCGTTACATCGAGACGTTGGGCCCCGAGGAGTTGGCCGCCTACCGCCTAGCCTTTAATGGGACCGGTTCAGACACCCAAGACGCTTCTGGCGATCGACCGCAAAACTGCTGGGATGATGCCTGGGAGGCCGTACCGGAACCCGACTATCTTGGCGGCTTCAGTGCCGACGAGACCTTACAGGAACTGGTGATGGCGGATCCGGCTTGGATCGCCCATGAACGGTCCATAGCGGCCTGCCTTGCCGATCAAGGCTACGAGTCGGTTGCCAGTCACGTCGACCTGACAGCCATGTATGAACGGCTGCTGCAAGATGAGGGTGTACTGCCCCCCGACGGCCGAGGCGTCGATGAGGCCAACGGGGAAATGCTTGAGTGGGAGTCGTCCGAGTGGTTCGACGCCCTTCAGTCGGTCCAAGTTCAGGAGCGGGCTCACGCCTTGGCCTTCTACGACTGCGGCGGAGATCAAGCGTCGCGGGTTAAGGTCATGACGGGCATTATCGAGATGATTGCCGCTGATTCTGAATAGTCAGGCCCGACGGCTGGCGGGCTTTGCCGGTACCGTCGGGCCTGGTTGACGAGCTGCTAGGGACTACTGGTCGTCGTCCTCTTCGCCGTACTCGTCCTCTTCGTTTTCTTCATCAGCTTCCTCGTCGTCTTCGTCGAGGTCGTCGTCCTCGTCTTCCTCGTCGAGGTCGTCTTCGTCGTCAAGACTGTCGTGGTCGTCGCTCTCATCGTCGTGCTCTTCGACAGAACCGTCTTCGATCTCGTTGGCGTCGTAGTCCTCAGCCTCGGTGTCGACACCGTCGTCGGCTTCGGTCTCGTCTTCACCGTCTTCGGCGATTTCGGAGTTGTCTTCCGTGGTCACCGATTCGGAGGTATCGGTCGCCTGCATCTGGGCCGGGCTTGGGGCGGCTGCGGCCACGCCGTAACCACCGAGGCCGAGCCCGAGGGCTGCGGCGACGGTGATGGCAAGTGCTCGTGTGCGGTCCATTTGGGAACTCTCTTCCTGTAGGGGGTTGTCCCCGTCATGTTCCGCTACGGACACTGAACCCAACCTGACCGCTGGTTGGTGCGCTGACCCCCGAAGTCAGGTGCCAGTCAGGTTTGGCTGGTAGGCAGCGTGACCTCAAACCTGGCTCCGGTGCTGCGGCCGTCGACAACACAGGTGATGCTTCCGCCGTGCTCGGTCACGATCTCTCGGGTGATGGCTAAACCTAAACCGGTGCCACCGTCATCTCGGGCCCGGGCGTCGTCGAGTCGAGTGAACCGCTCGAAGATGAGCTCTCGCTGCTCGGCCGGTACACCCGGCCCGTCGTCGCTGATGGCCAGGTGTACCGCGTCGTCGTCCTCGCTCAGCTCGACTCGGACGGTGCTCGATGCGTGCCGCACCGCATTGGTCAGCAGATTCCTGAACGCCCGTGCCAGTTGCTCGGCGTTGCCGATGAGGTGAGCGGCGGAGACTGCGCTGGCGTCGATGGTGATGGGCGCTGCCTCCATGGTGGCGCGCTGATCCCGTATTTCTTGTAGCACGAGGTCGTCGAGGTCGAGCGGCTTCATTGGGCTTGGTGTGGTGCCGTCGTCGCTGCGGGCCAGTAGTAGTAGGTCGTCGATCATCCGTTGGAGGCCGACGGCTTCGTCTCGTACTTCCCGACTGGTGGCGTCTCTGTCGGCCCGATCGGGCTGTTGCAGGTCGACTTCCACCGTGGTCCGGATTCGGGTGAGCGGGGTCCGCAGTTCGTGGGCGGCGTCGGCTACGAATCGGCGTTGGCGTTCGCCTGCTTCGTGCAGGCGGTCGAGCATGCCGTTCATGGTGGCGGCCAGTCGGGTGATCTCGTCGTGGCGTTGCGTCGTGTCAGCCCCGAGCTCGATCCGTCGAGGCGAGTTGGTGTCGGATATAGCATCCACCTGGGACCGGATGGAATCGACCGGATTGAGCGCTCGACCCGTCAGCCACCACAGCAGCGCCGCCAATATCGCTGCGACGAGGGGGATCGTTACCAGCAAGGCAACGACCAGTCCCCGGACCGTCTCGTCGATCTCCTCGGTCGACTCGCCTACGTAGAGTACCGCCGGGCCTTGACCCTCGACCTGCCCCAGCGGTCGGCTGACCCATCTCAGATCCTCGTCGGCATCGTTGAACGGGGTCTGGTTCTGGGGGCGAATTTCGATTCTGCGGTACTCGAACAACTCGTCGTCGGGCAACCGGTCGACGGTGGCGATGAGGTCGTCGAGCTCCACCGCTTCATGTTCTTCGCCGCCATCATCCTCGGCCTCCAGCAGAGACGCCACCATTAGGTCGGCCTGCTGGCCGAGTGAGGCGTCCAGATTGTTGATCAGCTGCTGGCGTTGGATGAAGAACAGGGCGACCGACGCCACCGTGAGCACAACGACCACTATCAAGGTAGCCAAGGCCGTGAGACGGAAGCGCAGAGATTGCATCATCCGCCGTCGGTGGCCAGGCGGTAGCCGGCCCCTCGCACGGTTTCGATGGCGGTGCGGTCGAACGGTTCGTCGATGGCTTTGCGTAGTCGGCGGATGTAGACCTCCACGATGTTTGGGTCGCCGTCGAAGTCGTACTCCCACACGCCGTCGAGTATCTGGGCTTTGGACTGCACCTCGCCCGCCCGGCGCATCAGGAACTCCAGCACGTCGAATTGGCGGGCGGTCAGCTCGATCTCTGTGTCGCCCCTGTAGACCCGGCGTGACGCCGATTCGATGCGTAGGTCTCCGGCGGTCAGGTTGGCTGGCGCTGAACCCCCGTTGGTCGAGCGGCGCAGCAGGGCCCGTAGGCGCGATACCAACACCGGGAACGAGAACGGCTTGGTCAGGTAGTCGTCGGCCCCGGTGTCGAGCGCTTCGGTCTGGTCGTACTCACCCTCTTTGGCGGTGAGAACGAGGATGGGTGTCCAGTCGCCTTCTTCCCGCAGCGTGCCGCAGATCTTGAAGCCGTTCATGCCGGGGAGCATCAAGTCGACGATGAGCGCGTCGTAGGTTCCCTCCCGGGCCTGATGAAGTCCGTCGATACCGTCGAACGTCACGTCGACGGTGAACCCTTCGCCTTCGAGGCCCCGTTTGACCGACGCCGCGATTCTCTTGTCGTCTTCGATCAGCAGCAGCTTCACAGAAGCTGACTGTAGTGGGCCAACCTGACTCTCTCCTGAACCT
>JAHDFR010000399.1 GCA_020628065.1 Acidimicrobiales bacterium | reverse complement strand
GTAGGAACACCAAACAAGCATCAGCGTCAGCTTCCTGGATAGAAGAGGTGCGGGCCGTCGATTCCGCTAAGAGACCGATATGACCTTGACCGCTACCCCACGAGGCCTGAACACACTGGTCGCCCCAACCCGCAGCTATGCACGGAGATCAGAAGGCCTGATTCAGCGGCGTGAACGCCAATCCGGTGAGCCCGGTGGCCTCGTAGGCAGTAACGAAGTCGCGAGTGGCGAACACGGCGGCGCCGCTCAGCTCGGTGATTTGGAACAGCGGGACATCGAGTTGAGCAAGGCAGTCGGCGTCGAACGCATACCTGAATGGGACACCTGATGAGCGGAACTTCGTGCGGTCAGCGTCCAAGCAGTCCGACACCAACAGGACGTGAGCAAGCCAACGTTCCTCGCCTCCGAGGTCGAGCGGTAGGAACTCGACCCAGTCATCGAGGCACCGTTCGAGGTAGATCCTGGCACGGCGGTTGACCGCTGGGAAGGGAGCGAAGTTGACGCGCGTGAAATCGGCCGGCGGGCGTTCCTCGGTGTTGAACGTGAGGCCCGGCGAGGACCAGCCCACGGCTCGACGGTGTCCATCGAAGTAGCCCAGAAAGTCACGTTCGGGAGGCTCCTGCTGGAGCCACGGTCGTGAATCGACTTCGCAACCGACTCGAAAGACCCTCATGGCACGAAGCTTTGCAGGAAGATCAGCTCCCGACGAATCGCCGCCAACTCGCCGAGCGCACCGGAACGTCCCCCGTTGGCGTAGGCATCGACGATGCGGAGATTCACCGCGTCGACGTACTCTGGCCAGCCACGGCCCTCCACCCGGCGATCGTCTCGTTCGGGCACCGGTCGCTCACCCCTCTGGGCCGAGGCCGGTACGGCCACCAAGCCAGTCAAGAAGAGCACGAAGGCGATGAAGGAGAGCCAGATCTTGCGCACGGGAACCACCGATCCTCGGGTCCCGGACACTCACCCGGCCACCCACGACATCAATCGGCAACCACGAGTCGCGACTTGAGGCGTTTGGCCCAGAATCTGATTACATTGATTCAGGACCTATGTCCGCGACGGCGAGGACTAAAGTACGCGCGCAAGCATTTGGCCAGGCTCTTGGATGCTGGGCGAGCCGGGCTGATGGGCTTGCCGTTCAATTGGTGGCCTCGAGGTGTTCGCTGCGGCTACCAGCTGCTCGGCCAGACAAGGGTGGGGTGCGATCCGATGCGGATGGCGGCGCGGTCTGCTTGATGGTGTGGGACGCCGCATCGGCGCCATCGCATGATGGTTCGCGGTGAGACGCCGACGAGTTCGGCAAGGTCGGCGGCACTCGGGTGGCCGGCAGCTCTGTGGAGGTCTGGGTACGGGAAGCGGGGGCGTCGGTTCATCGCTGGCCGCCTCGGGTGATGGTGTGGATGGTGTGGTCGTGGGCGGTGGCGAACCATTC
>JAHDFR010000168.1:3916-8898 GCA_020628065.1 Acidimicrobiales bacterium | reverse complement strand
ACCCAGAGCCATGAGGGACCCCAATACCGCAACGGACAGTGCCCCGACGATAAGGAAGTAGGCGAGGGGTGGATCGGCCATCGCCTGACCGACATCGGCTTGAATCCATGTCATCACCCACCACGCACCAAGCCAACCCAGAAGTTGAATGAGCCCAAGTCCGCACAACATCTGGCGAAGGCGGTTCCTGGCCAGCGAGGTGGCGGCCAGGAACAGCACATAGCGGCGCCGGTCCTGGCCGGTGGCCAAAGAGTCCCGTTCGTCGAGGTGGGCGGTCTCCGGTTCGGGCCGAGACTTGGTGATACGGCGGGCTTCCCGGATCAAGATTGCGACCAGAGCGCAGGCCGATACGGCCAGTGTGATCGAAAAGGCCATGGCCACCGGTACGTTCCCACCGTAGATGTCGCGCAGCGGAGATACGTCGAAGAGGACAACAGCCAGGTATCCAAGACCAGCGGCAACCACGCCGGCGGCAAGCATAGACAGTGCGGCCACCGACGTGGCGGCGAAGTGAGCCTGTCCGTCGTCACCGCCGATGATGAATGATTGGATCAACAACATGATCAGGGCGATGGCGCCGATCGCCACCACAGCGTTGACCAGGAAGAAGTGCGCTGGAATCAGCCCGGTCGGGTTGGTGGCGTGAAAGCCGGGTGCAAGCAGAAGTAGTACAACGGCGAGTGGTGTCACCAAAACAACTGCTGCCGCCATTCGATGCCCCACCGGTGACCGTCTGGAAGCCCGGGCCACCGGCTCCACAACCGCTGTGGTGGCGGTAATGGCGATTAGCGCCGTCAGTCCGATCCAGACCCCGGCTTCGGCAACCCTGCCGGGATGATTGCTGATGGCCACCCCCAGTCCCACGACCGCAACCACGAACGCCAGATGAAGGCGGCGAAGCCACTCGGTCGCCGTCGAGTGTTCCAACACCGCCATGTCGCCCGCCCAATCGACGCTCATCGCTCGACTGTCGCCGCTGCCGTTTGTGTCGGCCGTCATCGGCGATTCATCGTCGAGATCCGGTGGTGGCTTGTCATCAAGGTCAATAGTCAACGGGGAGGCCGGGCGGGCCAACTGGAATGCGGGCAGAGCGGCGGCGAAGGTCAGCGCCAGTGCGGCTCCAACCCACTGCGACAGCCCGTCGGTGAACAGCCGGCAACGCAGGTCGGTGTCTATCTTGAATGCCGTCTTGAACCGGGCGACAGGACCTTCACTGTCGATGGCGAGGACTTCACAACCGGTGCTCGGCACGACATAGAAGAACCACAACAGTCCGACGGCAATGAACCCCGTGGCCGAGAGTGCGGCGACGCGGACGGCTGCGTGAGAGAACGTCCGATGGAAACCCGATCGGGAAGGCATCATCCACCCGGCGGCGTTGACAGTCAGCTGAGGGATGAAGAAGGCGGTGATGGCTTTGAACGGAGTGCCCGAGGTCAGGTTGCCCCAGCGGAAGGCGGCGAGGCGATCGTAGCCTTCGGGGATGGGATTATTGGCTTCGAACACTTGGGTGCCGGTCGGCCCGCCGAGTGCTCTAGCCGTGACCGGCAGTCGGCCGTCGCGATGAACCGGGTCGGTCTGCAGAATGCGGGACGGTGAAGTTCCGGCCGCGCCGTGAACACGTACTTGTCTCATGGGCGATAACTCCGGTATCTGACTCCGGTTGACGTTCGATCCTAGAAGACGGACGTAGCTACTGTCCCTCCCGATACACGACGGCATCCTTGGATGCGCTGTTCGCCCGCTCGAACCAGATGCCGGGCTGCGGTGAGGTTGGCTGGTTTAGCCGGATCTTCACCGCATCTCCATCGTTCTCCACCTTGTCTCCAAGATCATTGTGAGGGGTTCGTTCAGTGTGGTCTCCAGAGGCTGAAGGTACGGGCACCCGGCCCGACTTCACCGAAGGAGGCAGTGATGATCATCATCGATTCCCAGTTCAACGGTCCGGCCCACACCGGCCATGGTGGCGTCAGCGCCGGCCGCTTCGCCGCTCTCGTCGAGCCCGATGCGGCAACCGTTCGGTTCCACCAGCCAATTCCGCTCGGACGGCCGCTGAGTTGCCATCGCCACGACTCGACCGCCGCTGTTACCAGAGGGCTCGACACCGTCGCCACGGTGCACGATCTGGCCGGCCCGTTGGAGGTGGGTCGGTTCGCGGTGCCATCCGAGCATGAGATTCGTCGAGCCGAGCAACGGTGGCTCGAGTTTCGCCACGGGCAGCACATTGCTCCAACCTGTTTCGCCTGCGGTCATGAGCGAGGGAAGACAGGCCTGGGCCTACGACCGGGACCGGTCGACAGCGCTCAACCAGATGCCCCGACCCATGCCTGCACTTGGCGGCCCGAAGTAGACGGGCGGGTTCCATCGTGGATGGTGTGGGCGGCCATGGATTGCCCGACCGGCTTTCCCGCATTGTCGGCTGTGGGGGCGGATGAGGCGGTGCTAACCGGCGAGTTGTCAGTCCAGGTCCTCAAACCGGTTGTAGGTGGCCGGAGCTATCGGATTGTGAGTCGGCGGGTTGGGACCCAGGGCCGACGACATTTCACCGAGGCGGCCCTGTACGACACCAACGGAACGCGCCTGGTGCTGGCCAAAGCCATCTGGATCACCGTGTCGGGGGCTGTCCTGGATGCTTCGGTGACACCGGTGGTCTCGTCGGTGGCTTAGGCCTGGAGGATTAGCCGTCGTCGGGGCGGTGCTGGTGATCGGCTTCGGGGCCGTGTCCTCCCAGCAGGCCGTTGGCCGGGCCCAGGTCAGCACTCGCACTCCCGGTACAGGTGATGCCGTAGTAGTTAAGGGCGGCCACGGTGAGGACGGTGAGAACCACGGCGGTTACGGCGGTCGACAGGAATCGTTCCATGGTTTCAATCACTTCACTTTCGTTGGTTATTCAAGTAAGGACGGTGATCAGCACAGCTAGCGCTATGCAGCCCCAAACGATGAATGGCGTGCGGCTAATTACTCTCAATATGGCATGAATTAGCGTGTTTGCTAGTTGAGGTATCATCGGCGGGGAATTGCAGTATTTGCCATGGTCAGCGGCCGTTGGTGGACCAGTGCCACGGCTCGGACTTGAGGTTGTAGAGACCGTACATGGCGGCGTTCGCCTGGAGCCAGCGAAAGCAGCGCGTGCCGGCCATCGGTCGACCGTTGCAGGTGAAGTCGATGGCCAGGCCCCGCTCGTGCATTGACGCTCCGGGCCTGGCGGTTGGTGGTCGGCACTGACTTGAGGGCATCCGCCAGATGGCGTATTCAGACGTTCCACAGTGGGCTCGACGTAAACGAATTTGATCGGCTGACGAGCGGTACCCCCAGCCACTCATGAGGACGCCGTCGCCTCGAGCGTCAGCCAGGAGTGCAGCCAAGGCGCCGGCGATCGATTTGTGAACACGGATTCCTTCGACGACAACAGTATCGGCCGGTGCTATCGGGCCGTCTGGCCCTACGCCGCTGGGGTATGTCAGCTCGGTCGGGGAGGCGGCAACCTCGACCACTGCGATGGTGGGAGTGAGGACGACTGGCATGAAGCCAAGGGTCAACAACGCTGTGAGGGCCATCAAGGTGGCGGACGGCAAGAAATGTCTCAAGGTTCTTGACCTTTGTCGCTTGTTGGTGAATGCTGGTGGCGAGACACCCACCAAGTCTCTTCCGCCGTCGCCGCGACATACGTTGAGATTTATATTTGAATTTTGACGACCCAGTTCTCAGGTCGTCAGCCGGAGAAGGCTCAGCTCTCCCTGCTTTTGATCTCTTTTTAATACGAGTCAAACACGAACTTCAAGTGAAATCTCTTGTAGGGAGGAGCACACATGGTTTTGCACTTTTTGGCTGCCATTGATCCCAACGGTTGCCGAGAATTACCGTTTTTGGAGTCGGCTGCCCAGACGTACAACGACTACTTGCAAGGGGCCGCAGGCTACATCGTCTTCATTGTCGGGGCGACAATTCTGATCGGTTCTCTGCTGTCCAGAAGCCTGCTGGGCAAGATGCCCGGTTGGCTGTCGCTGATCATCGTCGTAGCCCTCGGACTGGCTGCGTTGCCCGCCCTGCTCGGTGCCTTTGGCATTGATCTGGGCTGTGGAGGCGCCGGGTCCGCTGCTGTTATCGATCCGTGAGAATTGCTGTCCGCGTGCTGGGCGTACTGCTCATGCTCGTGGGGATCTACGTGGTCTTCTTCCGCGATCCTGCCGGCTCATTAACCAGTACCGTTCTGCCCGCCTCTGCCGAAGCGGGCTCCATCGGCGGCGATGTTGCGACTGCGGCGGTCACCGACGTCCAGGGCGACGCCGCCGATGGAACAACCGGCCAGGAGGACGAAAGGACCGCCACCGCCGACCCGCCACCGCCGACCGTCACCGTTACCACCACCTCCGGGCCGTTGGTGTTGGAAGACAGCGGCTCAACATCGGTTGGTGAGGAGTCGGCCGGCTCGTCCCTCGGCGACGTGGGATGGGATGCCGACACCTGCGACCTGACGTTCCGGGGATACGGGGTGGAGATGCGAGAGTGGGGTGACATCCTGCTGCCTTACGCCGTGGGCTTCCCGACCTCGGACCCGGGTCAGATACCCAACTGCGCGCCCAACACCGACTTCGGTGGCGCAGTCATCGCCGCTCACCTGGCGTACCTTGATGCCATCCAACCGGAACTCATTCCGTTGTTCGCCGCCGCCGGGAACGGACGGGATCGTCGACTGGCCGATCACCCGGGACCGCTCAATCCGGACACGTTGGGCTACCGGTGCGAACCGCTCGGTTGGCAGAAGTCGGACACCGGGACGTTTCTCATCTACCACCTGTGCGGCCAAAGCAGCACCAAGGTGACCGAAGTTCCGTTGACCACGGCCGGTGGCCGCTGGCAGCTCCTGTATCCGAGCGACGGCCTGTTGGCATCGTGGTTGGCCGAGGCCGGCGAAGCCTACTACCCGTTTGTTGGAGGTGACTGACGATGGCCGACGCCTGCTCCAACCCGTTGACCTGTGA
>JAHDFR010000168.1:1897-3816 GCA_020628065.1 Acidimicrobiales bacterium | reverse complement strand
CACTGAAGGTGGCGCCGCCGGGGAGGAGAGCGACGACGAGTCCGAACTCGACGGGGTTGTCTTCGCCGGACCGGAGGATGCAATTGAAGCCTTGGAGGAAGTCGGCGCCGAGTTGGCGGGCACAGCGTTCGGAGACCTGGCCGAGCGGACAACCGAAGTAGGTCAGCCGGTCGAGCTTGACGTCGGCGGGGTTGAAGCCAGCCTCAACGCTGTTGCCGCCGTCATCGTCTTTATGGCCGTGGCCGCCGGTTTGATCGCCGCCATCCTGCGTCGAGGGCGAAACCTGTATGGGCTCTCGGTCTCGGTCAGTCGGTATCTGCTGATTTCGGCCATCGGCGTTGTCGCCGCCCTGATGGCCACCGAAGTGTCGAATCAAATCACGTCTGCTGCCGTGGTGGTCAACATTCCGGCCGAAATCGACACCACCGAAACCCATCTGTACAGCGGCGCCTTGGCTTCGTTGATGGTGCCGGCGTTAACCGTCGCCTTCGACTTTCAGCCGTTCATGATCGCCATACTCATCGCCACCTGGCCCCTCACCGCCGCAATCGGGCTGCTGCCGTCGTACCGTTCGGCGCCCACTGTGGTTGGCGGGTTGATGGCGGCCAACCTGTTGTGGCCTCCGTTCGCCGCGTTATGTGTGGGCCGGGCGTTCGGTGAATTCCCTGACGTCACCGCGGCGACGTGGTGGACGGTGGTCGCCCTGGTTATCGCGGCGGTGTTCAACGTTGCGTCGCTGGCCGCCACCGGCAACAACCCGAGACTGACCCGAGGTGCCCAGTGACCACTACGTCCGGAACCAATTCCCGATCAGGCAATTCCGCAACGGTGAGTGGATCGTCGACCGCCGACAAGTCGGGAAGCGGCCGCCCGAACCCCAGCTTCACGCTGACGGCCGAGCTGGACGACACCGCGCCCGGACTGTATAGCGACGTCAACGCCGGAGCCGAACCGTCCGGTGTTTGGTACAACCCGTACGCCGAGTACAAGTGGGGGCTTGGACCGTGGGGTTCGGTGGCGGCGGTGATCGCTCTGCTGGCGGTGCTCTTGGCGTTCATCCCGGCGGCCAACCGGCTTCAGAACGTGCTTATCACTGCGGCCGTAACCTTTCCTTTTGTGGCCGGGTTCGCCATACGGGACCAGTGGGGTCGCCACCTGTACGCCCGGGCGTGGTTTGCCATCAAGTTCGCGATTCACCGCGTGACCGGTCGAAATCTGTACTCGGCCGCCTGGTTTTCGTCCACGCCGGTGACCCAAAGCAAGCTGCCGGGTCTGTTGTCGCAGAGTTCGGTGGCCGAGCACCGCCCCTCGGGCGAGCAGGCCTATGCCGTTGTCCATCACCCTGCCTCCAACACGGCCACGGTGCTGATTGAATGTCGTCCGCCGGGAGCGGCGTTGCAACACCGGGAGGTGGTGGCCGCCCGTCGGCAGTCGTGGGCCGGGTGGTTGGCGGCCATGTCGGACGAACCGGCGTTGGCGTCGATCCAGGTGACCACCGAGGTGTCAAAAGCCAGCCGGCTTCCGGGCTTGCAGGCCATCGCCGAACTGAGCGAAGACGTGAACGCCGTGGCCGATCAGATCATGCGGGAAACCGTGGATCGGGCCAGTGAAGGCAACACGACACGAACCTGGGTGGCGGTCGGTTGGGCCACCGAACGGTCGACCAAAACCCAGCTGACAGCGGAGGTTCTGCCGGCCCGGGTTGAACGACTGTGTGCCGAGCTGGCTTCCACCGGTGCCGGAGCGTGCACACCGGTGGACCAGGCCGAGCTGGCCCGCATTTGGGCCGGCATGTACGACCCGTCTCGGCGGGACTATCTGGCCCGATTCCCCAACCAGGTCATACGCATCGGTGAGGCCGGCCCGGTCACCCATGCCGAAGGCCGGCGACGGTACCGGGTTGGCGGCTATGACTCGGT
>JAHDFR010000168.1:0-1797 GCA_020628065.1 Acidimicrobiales bacterium | reverse complement strand
GACCAGCACACCTACGCCACGGCGGTGGCCATCGCCAAAGGCCAGGCGTTGATTCGAGTGGGATTTTCGGTGACCTTGACGGTGGAAGCCGACGCCGACGTAACCGGCCCGATTGAACGGGTGCGCAACGCCTGCGCGCCGCTGTCGCCTCATCTTCGGGTGATGGACGGCGCTCACCAGACCAGTTGGGTGGCGACCCTTCCAGCCGGAGTGCCGGTGCCGGAGGCGTTGGCACCGGCCGAGGGAATCACCAATGGGTGAGATGTTGATGAGTGGCCGGTATCTATGAGCAGGCATCTATGACCAGGCACCAGCGGGGCCACCACAAGAAATACGGCGGACACGCCGGGGTGGTGGAACCGGCCCGCGAGCTGGTCACCGACGTTGGAACGGCCGCTCGGATATGGCCGTTCGCCGTCGCCGCCAGCCAACCGGCGCAGGGAGTGCCGTTGGGGGTGGACCCCTCGTCGCACCAGCTGGTTTGTTACGACCCGTACTCCTGGTTTCAGGCCGGGCGTCAGCGGGCGGCCCAGTTGGCCATCCTGGCGGCCAACGGTTTGGGCAAGTCGGCGTTGGCCAAAAAAATGGTGACCGGCTTGGCGTCGGCCGACATTCCGGCCATCATTCCTGCCGACTTCAAAGGTGAATACGTGCCGCTTGTTACCAAGCTGGGTGGGACCACGCAGCGGGTTGGCCGCAACGGGGGACTCAACTTGCTTGATCCGGGGGAGGCCATCCATCTGGCCACCGCCTCGGACGCTCCGGCCGAGGTGATTGACGAGTTGGTTAACCGGCGGGATCACTGTGTTGCCACCGTCATCGCCATTAATCGGGGTCAGCCTCTTCAGGATTGGGAGAGTTTGCTGTTGTCCAAAGCGGTGAATCTCCTGCCCCTCGGTTCGACCATTCACGACCTGCCGGACGTGTTCACCACCAACATCGACGATCTGGCCGGCGCTCTGAGGATCGGGCTGGAACGAACCGAGGAACTGGTTGAGCCACTGGCGCTGTCGGTGGCCGCCCTGGCTTCAGGTCCCATAGGTCGGGCGTTGGGAACCAGCGGCGCTCACCAGGCGTGGCCCATAAACAAGCCGTTGGCTGTGGACACCTCAACCATTCCTCAAGCCGAACGCCAGTTGACGGCGGCGGTGATGGTGACGTCGTGGACGGCGGCGCTGTCGGCCATTCACCTTCGGAACGCCACCGAGGTCGGTCATGTGCACGCCGTGTTTTTTGATGAGATCTGGCGGGCCACCCGCCAGTTCCCCGATCTCAACGACGAGATCGGGGCAATGCTTCGGATGGATCGCCACGAGGGAATCGTGAGCGTGATAACCACCCACTCGTGGACCGACACCCAACAGCCGGGCGGGTCCAATATTTTGGCTCGCTGCGCCGCCTTTGCTCTGGGTGGTATGCAGGCCGAGGAGATCAACACCATCGCCACCGCCGGTATTGGACTGACCGCGCCGGAGCTGGCCCAGATTCGCCACAACGTGGCCGGCGGGACTGACGCCATTGGAGCCGTTGGTGGTGTCGGCCGGTTCCTACTGAAGATCAACGACGGCCCGGGCCAGTCCTTGCAGACGATCCTGACCGACTCCGAGCTGGAGCTGTTGGACACCAACCTTCGTTGGCGACCCAACGGTGAATCACCGTCTTTGGGTGGTGGGGTCAAGGGTGAGGCTTCAAACGGCAATGGCAATGGTCATGCCTCGTTGACCGATTCCGATTCAACCGAACCGGCGGTGGTGATCACCCCAGGCAGCGGCGAGATGTAGGAGCCGGCGAAGCGGC
>JAHDFR010000167.1 GCA_020628065.1 Acidimicrobiales bacterium | reverse complement strand
GGCGCGGTTGATGAGGCCGCCCTCGGAGCCGATTTCCTCGGCCGAACCGACCGTATCGATGCCGGTGCGTCGGGCGATCTCACCTTGACCCTGGAGCCCGGCAACTACGTGTTGGTCTGCAACATTCAAGCTGGCCCGAACAGCCACGCCGCCGCCGGTCAAGTACTGTCGGTAACTGTTGAGGGCTAGGGCAGCCGACGCGTAACCGAGGCAAAGGGAAGTCACCGAGAATATGGAGTCGCTGTTCGGGCTACCGGCCCATCCACTGTTGGTGCATGCACCGGTAGTGATCGTTCCCTTTGCCTCGCTTTTCACTATTGTTCTTCTGGCTCGGCCGGCGTGGCGCCGGGCCAACGGTCTGGCCTGGGTGGTGCTCGCATCAGTCGCCTTTGCGAGCACCATCCTGGCCAATCAATCGGGCGGTGCCTTCAACGCCGTCTTGGAGGATCGCATCGGGGATCTTGCCGCTCGCCACGAGGAGCTGGGCAACCAGACGACGCTGCTGGTGTTCCTTTACCTGCTGACCACGGTGGGTGCTGTTGCCGCCGAGCGTCGGCGTCCGGAGACGACTCCGGGAACGGTCCTGGCGGTGCTGTCGGCGTTGATCGCGTTGGCTGCCACTGTGTGGATGGTGCGAACCGGTCATGAGGGTGCTCGGATCGTCTGGGACGGTGTGTTGTAAACCTGTCGGCTGTCGGTGGGGATCTGCCATACGTCACACCGCTCTGACCTGGGGATTTACATTCTGGTAACCCCCGAACGGGACCGTGGGCCCGGCATTCGCTAACCTGGGAGCTGTGAGCCTCCCAGGTCCGCACGAGTCTACGTCCACGGCTCCGACAACGTCGGGCGTCGTCAGCTATCGGCTGGCCCGTCAACGTGTCGTGGATGCGGTGGCTGAAGGCCGTCGGGACACCGAGCAGGTGTGTGATGCCCAGCCGGAGCTGAGGCGGGTGGCCCACAACCACGGCACAGTCCTACCCGACGCCTGTCCTCTCTGCGACGGGGACGATCTGGTTGCGGTAACGTTTGCCTTTGGATCCGGTCTTCCGAACTCCGGTCGGGTCGTTTCCGACCTGGGCGAGGCCCGGCGCCTACGAAACCGTGGTAAACCTTCTACTTGGTACGTGATCGAAGTCTGCAGGCAGTGCTGGTGGAATCACCTGAGAGAGTCGTTCGAAATCTCCGGTTGACCAGCCTGCGAGGCACAGCTTGACCTGAAGAGCTTGCAGAAAGTCTCGACAAGTCAGGCCCCGATACACTCAGGAACTGCAACTCTATGGCTCTCTATGTTCCAGGACCCTTATCCGGTCCGGCCCCACTTCGCGACAGGAGTCGTAACCCGATCTGGCGGTTTCGGCGGTTGTTCTTCGTCGCCGCCGTTTTGGTTGCCGCCGCCGCGGCTGTTGTGTGGTCGTTCGCCAGTCAGGTTGACCTGGACGAGGCCAATCTGGCCGATGAGCTAACCGAGACGTCTTATATATGCACCGCTGAAGTCGACCTCGGGTGCAACGCCGACAACGCCATCAACCAGCTGGCCTTCGAGGGTGAGGATCGGCTGGTCGTCACCTACGAGGAGCTTCCCGAAGTTCTGATTCAGGCGGTTATCGCCACCGAGGACAAGAGCTTTTTCGAACACCAGGGCTTTGACCCGGTCGGCCTGACCCGTGCCTCGTATCAGACTATTCGTCGTCGCTTCACCGGCGAAGGCAGCGTGCAGGGTGGTTCAACCATCACCCAGCAATACGTGAAGCTGATCACCGAGGACTCGGCCGACGAGCTGTCCCGTAAGGGCCGCGAGGTTGTTAGGGCCATCAAGTTGGAGCAGCTGCTGGCTGACGACCCCGAAATTGGTTCCAAGCAGGCGGCCAAGGAAGAGATCCTTGAGCGGTACTTGAACCGAGCGTTCTTCGGTCGTCGATCGCTGGGTGTGGCCGCTGCGTCCCGAGCCTATTTCGATAAGGACCTAGCCGACATCACGCTGCCGGAGGCGGCGTTCCTGGCCGGTTTGATTCGTAACCCCAACAACGCCGAGCCGCTGCAGAATCCGGAGGAGGCGGCCCGTCGCCGTTCGGTGACGCTGGGTCTCATGACCGAGTTGGGGTACATCACCGAAGATCAGCGGATCGCCGCTGACAACGACCAGTGGTCATCGCTGGTTCGAGAGACCGCCTCGGCCGAGGGTCTGGGTGACGTCGGTGGCGCCGAGTACGGCACCGAGTTCTTCATGACCATCGTCCGTCGTCAGTTGGCCGAGATTTTCCCCAACAACGAGTACTTCCAGCGGAGTCTGCGGGTCTACACCACGCTCGACCACGACCTTCAGCGCTTGGCGCACCGCACCATCGTCGGTCGCCTCGACCCCAACAACCCTGATATGCCGTTGGGCTCGCTGGTGTCTCTGGACGATCAGGGGCGGGTTGTGGCCATGATGGCCGGATCGGACTTCGACCGTTCTCAGGTGAACCTGGCGGTCAGCGGCAGCGGCCTGTTTGAGGGTGGTAGTGGTGGTTCGGGCTATGAGCCCGGGTCGACCATGAAGCCGATCGTGATGGCCGAGTTCATCGAACAGGGTTTCTCGCCGGCGTCGTACTACGAGAACAAACCGGTTGAGTATCCAGAGTGGGAGTGGAACCCAAGCGGCGGTACCAGCAAGATCCCCAACCACCGGACGGTGGCCGAAGCCATGCGCTGGTCATCCAACGCCGTATTTGCCCAGATGATTTTCACGGTGGGTATCGAGCAGGCCACCGACATGGGTCGACGTCTCGGGCTGACCTCTTCCATCGAGAACGTTCCCAGTTTCGTGCTTGGCAGTAACACCACCAGCCCGCTGGATGTGGCCAGCGTGTACTCCACGTTTAAGCGTGAAGGGGTGCGCCAGGACCCCGTCTTCATCGACCGTATCGAGGACGCCGACGGCAACGTGTTGTGTTGGTATCCGACCGAGCCCGGCGACTGCTCCGGTGGCGAACCCGGTTCCGGCCAGCGCCAGGGCGAACAGGTCATTGGTGCCGCTGTGGCCCGTCAGGTCAACGCCACCCTGGTTGACGTGGTGGCCAACGGCACCGGCAAGGCCGCTCAGCTTCCGGTTGAGGTCGACGGTGCCACCACCTTCCGTGCAGCCGCCGGCAAGACCGGTACCACAAACAACGCTCGTCATGCCTGGTTCGCCGGGTTCTCCTGCAAGCTGACCACCTCGGTGTGGGTCGGCTACCCCGGTGTCCAGGGCGAAGCCCCTCGTTACATGGACGACGACTGGATTGTCGACGAGGGTAACCCGGCCCGCGAAGCCGAAGGTCTGCCGCCACTGCCGCTGATGGAAGAGCTGTTCGGCGAAGGTTACGACGAGATCAGCGGTGGCACCGTGCCGGCCGAACTGTGGCAGCAGTTCATGATGCAGGCCACCGCCAACGACGAACCGTGTGAGATCGCCACCGAGTCCCCCAACGCCAACCAAAGAATCCTTGGTCAGGAGCTGTTGACCTCGTTGGGTCCGTGCCCTGGTCCGAGCGCCGAGTACCTGGCCCAGAAAGCCAGGGAAGAAGCCGAAGCCAACCAGTCGACCTCAACCCCCGAGGGTGATGGCGGCGACGGTGGCAACGAGGAGGGCGCTTCGGGCGACTACGGCACCGGCGAGATCCAGAATGTGACGTTGCGGTGGACCGACGCTCTCTACTTCCAGGGCAATGGCAACGGAAACGGGAACCGTCGTCAGCAGGAAGAAAACAACGGGGGCAACCAGGAGAACAACGGGGGCAACAATGGCGGCTTCACGCCGACCACCAAACCCTGTCTGCCGGTAGACGAGGACGGCAAGCTGCTGCCGACCACCACTATCGACCCGGCCGGTCCGTCGACGGCAACCACAGTCGATCCCAACTCGACCTCATCGACTGACACCACGTTGGACCCCAACCAGGATCCGAACGCCACGTCGACTGAAACAACCGATACCACCCAGCCGCCGGAGACCGAGCCCACGCAGCCGCCGGAAGAGACCCAGCCGACCGTCTCGGTCGATCGTCCCGGGAACGGCAACGGCAACGGCAACGGGAACGGTAATGGGAACGGCAACGGCGGCAACGACGGCTAGTCCTGAGCCGATGTAGGTCGGCTCAGCCTAACACCGGTTAGCGAATGTTTAGGACTAGGTAAATTCGCCTTATCCGGCGGTATCGCGTCCCTAGGGTGTAATCGGCGCAGTGACATCCATCCGCACGCACGTTGTGTAGCAGCGGGATCGGGTCTCCTAAGACGGTCGGTAACGGCGACCCCAACATTGGATCGAACTGCCTGCACAGCACGTACAAACCTGGCAGGTAGGACAAAAAAATGGGATCATCCCGAGGCGGAATCGGTCGTCTGATCGGTACAGCGGTGACAATTGTGGCCGCAGCGATAGCGGCACTGTGGGCGTTGCCCAGCCAAGCGAACCCGGAGAACGCCGATCTATTCTCCACCACGACCGACCAGGTTGGTCTGCCGCCGAGCGCCAACGACCGCGGTGTTGTCCGATCCCGTCAGGTGGAGGTTGACCTCCGGCTGTTGGGCGGCAAGGGCGACTCCGGTATAGATGTCACCCCGGCCAAAGTGGTTCAGTTCAACCTGTTCGACAACCGTCGGTACGCCGCCAAGTACGAATCGTCGGAGACCCTCGATGACGGGGCATTCATCTGGAACGGTACGATCCCGGCGTTGGAGTCGGGCGCCATAACCGTGGTTGTGCGTGACGGGTTGATGACCGCAACCATCACCGCCAACGACGAAACCTACGAGATCGTCCCCGGCGAAGGCGACGTTCACCAGCTCCGTCAAACCGACATGGCCGCCATCGGTATGACCGAACATGACGCCATCCCGGCCGACCCCGACAATCCGGAAGACCAGGCTCTGGAGCGGAGCGAGATCAACCCGGCGGCGGCCGAGGGAACCCCGGTCATCGACATCATGGTCGTCTACACTCCAGCAGCCCTGCAGGGCGCCGGCAGTGAGGCGGCGATGGAGAGTCTGATCGACTCCAACATCGCCTACACCAACACTACTTTTGTGAACAGCGGTATCAACGCCGAGATCCGCAAAGTCCACACCATGCTGGTTGACTACAGCGAGGGCGACTCCGGCACCGATCTCACCCGACTCCGTGAGAACGGCGACGGCTATATGGACGAGATCCACTCGTTGCGTGACACCTACGGCGCCGATCTGGTTCACATGTTCGTGGAGAAGAGCAACAACAACTACTGCGGTATAGCCAACATCTTGGGCCCGTTCGGTCTCACAGTGCGTGATTGCGCTACCGGCGGCCGCACTTTCGCTCACGAGCTGGGTCACAACTTCGGTGCCTACCACGACTGGTATGTGGGGGCCATCGACACCGCAGCGCACGGGCACGTGGACTTGGACAAGCAGTTCTTGACCATCATGTCGTACTACAGCCGCTGCAGTGCGGCCGGTGTCCGTTGCACGCTGACCAACACCTTCTCCAACCCCAACGTCAACTTCAACGGAGCCCGAACCGGTGTGCCGTCGGGGACGGACCGTAGCTGTCAGTCAGGGGTCGTGGACATCCAGGACTGCGATGCCAACAATGCGGCCGAGCTCAACCGCAACGCCCAGTCCATCGCCGATCGCAAGCCGACCGTGGTGAACCCCCCACCTCCGCCTACCACCACTACGAGCACGACTACTACCACTACGACTGAGCCTCCGACCACGACGACGACCACCGAACCGTCGACGACGACCACGACGGAGCCTCCAACCACAACTACAGAGTCGACCACGACCACGACGACGGCTCCTCCAACAACTGAGCGTCCGACCACTACCGAGGCTCCGACCACCACCGAGGCTCCGACCACGACTGAGCGTCCGACCACTACCGAGGCTCCGACGACCACGACAACTGAGCCTCCGGCCACCACGACCACGGTGCCGAGCACAACAACCACGACAACACGTCCGGTCTCCGGAGATGAGTTCACCGTCACCGCTCGTGGCACCACCGGTGATGAGCGCCTTGAGATTCAGGTCAAGGGCAAGGCGGTGGCCTCCATCGAGCTGACGGCGGCCATGGCCGATCACACGGTTGGTGTCCCCACCGGCACCCCAATGTCCGACATTCAGGTGGCCTTCGTCAACGATGCCATCATTGACGGCTACGACCGCAATGTCACTGTGGACCGGGTCGTCTACAACGGCGCTCGGTACGAATCTGAGGCCGAAGCCACCTATTCCGACGGGTCGTTCCGGGACGGCCGCTGTCAGGCCGGACGTATCAAGACCGACACGTTGCACTGCAACGGCTATTTCCAGTACGCCAGGGCAAACGTCTCCATGGACGGCGAGTTGGTCATCCGGGCCCGGGGTTACACCGGTGATGAGCGCATCGACGTTGTCGTCAGTGGCCGTACGGTTGCCTCCGTCGATGTCTCGGCTTCTGTGGCCGACTACAGAGTTGATGTTCCGGCCGATGCTTCGATCGCCGACATCAAGATTGTGTTCGCCAACGATGCGGTCCGGGGTGACTACGACCGCAACCTGTACGTTGACCACGTGATCCACGAGGGTACGAAGTATCAGTCTGAAGCCGCCTCCACCTACGTGAACGGTACGTTCCGAGGCGGCACCTGCGCCTCCGGCAACTTGTTGACCGAGGTTCTGCACTGCCGGGGCTACTTCAGCTACGGAGGCTGAGGTAGAGACACGTTGTACACCAACAAATGTTCTTGCCGGTGGCCCGGCCCCAGGGTTCGGGCCACCGCCTTCTGGTTGGCGGCTTCCGTCACCATTGTCGGCTGCACCGGAGGGGATCCTGCCTCCGACGCGGCCTCTCCATCGCTTGCCGCCGATGCGGCCGAAACGGCCGAGGCAGCAGAAGCCGAATCGGGCGGAGCGCTGGAGGTGGTGGTCGATGGCGATGAGGGCGAGCAATCAGCATCGACTTCGTCGGGCGATGCGCAGGCGACGGACGACTCAGGCTCGTCGGCCGGCTCCGACCCATCGGCCGACGGTGGATCGGGTAACGCCCCGCCTCCGGTTGCCAGCGGATGGGTGTTGGTTATCGCCGGCGCCAGCGATCCTTATGACCCGATTCTGACTGACACCCTCAGCGAGATCGGCGACCTCGGTTTCGACAGTCGCATCTCCAACTGCGATCAGGGGGCGGCCGAGGCAATTGGTATGTCTCCCGACGGCACCTTCACGTTGTCGGCGCCCTTCGCCTCGGAAGCCGCAGCCGTTGACGCCGCCGCAGTGCTGGCTTCCAGCCAGATCGACTCGGTGGCTGCCGAGATCGTCGTCGCCTGCCCCGAGTAGCGCCTTCGTGATTCAATCTGCGGTTTCTGCCCGCTAAGTCTTCGCGTTTGGTTAGGAAGCGTTAAGAGCCTTCTAAGTTGCGGGTTTCCGCGACCGGTTGCCTGTTAGGTTCAAATTCGGTTGATTTGCGATCTGGAAGGCTCCCAGACGCTTCGGCGGTCAGCCATTACACCTAGCGCAATCGGGAGCTTTCCATATGTTTCGTTCACTGACCAACCGCTCGCTGGCGAGCTTCGTGGCCACGGCCGCGGTTGCCGCTGCGGCGTTGTTCGCCCTCGGGGGTTCATCCGACGCCCAGGCACCACCGGACAATGCCCCGCTGCTGGCACCGGTGGCGGCCGATGGGCAGGTCGGCCTGCCGCCGAACGCCGCTGACGCCCAGGTCAAGCGGGTTGAACAGGTGGCGGTTGATCTTCGTCTGTTGGGCGGGAAGCCGAGTGACGACGGTTCAGCCGCCAAGACAGTGATGTTCAACATGTTTGACAATCGCCGTTACGTGGCCCGTCACACCGAGACCGAACGCATCGACGACGACGCCTACATCTGGCGTGGCACGATTCCCGCTCTGCGCTTCGGTGAGATCACAGTGGTGGTCCGGGGCGATCAGATCACGGCCGACATCCGCACCTCGGAAGGCATGTTCGAGATCCTGCCGGCCGACGGATCGATTCACCAGCTGCGAGAGGTCGACGGTGACGCCTTCAACGAGGACGACGTAGATGTGGTCGAAGCTCCACTGACCGCCGTCGATGGAGACAACGTTGGTACGAACGACGCCGCCGCCGACCCGGCTCAGGCTGATGACGGCACCGTCATCGACATCATGGTTGTCTACACCCCACAGGCCAAAGCTTCCGTAGGTGGCGCGACCGCTGTTCAGAACCTGGTTGATCTCGGGTTTACCCAAGCCAACGACTCGCTGGCAGCAGGCAAGGCGAACTTCCGTTTCCGCAAGGTCCACGTCTACGAGGCTGCCGGATACTCCGAGACTGGTGACTACGACGACTTCTACCGTCTATCCGACCCCAATGACGGTTTCATGGACGAGGTGCACGGCTTGCGCGATCAGTACGGCGCCGACCTCGTGGCTCTCATGAGCGATGGCCCCAGCATCTGCGGTGTTGGACGCCTGGTTGGCCCCTGGTCGCTTACCTCAGACCAGTGCTGGGCCGGCAACCTCACGTTCGCTCACGAGATCGGTCACAACATGGGAGCCCGCCACGACTGGTACGTGGACGATTCCGCTCTCAGCGGCAAAGGCTATGTCGATGTCGACAACAAATTCCGAACGGTCATGGCCTATGGGAACAGGTGCTCCGACACCGGCGTCTACTGCACCAGGGTTCAGCAGTTCTCCAACCCTGAGGTTGCCTACAACGGTGCTCCGGCCGGAGTGCCGGTCGGGACCAACATGGAGTGCATCCGACTGAGCTTGGACAACCCGGCCTGTGACGCCCACAACGTTAAGACCATGAACGATAACGCCTACCAGGTGGCCAACTTCAAGACCGGTGGTGGTGGCGGCGGTACAACTACCACTACCAAGCCGACGACCACGACAACCGAGCCGACGACCACGAC
>JAHDFR010000166.1:5947-8923 GCA_020628065.1 Acidimicrobiales bacterium | reverse complement strand
TTCGGCATCAGGAACACGAAACACGACAGGGTGACCGCCAGCATCGGCATGAAAATCCAGAAGTCGGGTTGACCGCCGAGCGCCAGGGTCACCACCATTAGCAAACCGGCCAGCAGCACCACCGCTGCCGCTCCTCGAACCAGTACTCCGTCGACTCCCAGGCGCTCAACAATTCGGCCGTTGACCACAGCGGCCACGCCGAACAGAATCGATACCGCACCGAAGATCAGCGGGAACTGCGCCCCCCGGCCCAAGATGTCGGACACCACCAATTCGGCGCTGGACAGATACCCGGTGAACGCCGCCTGCAGAAAGATGGCGCCCACGGTGAACCCGAAGGTGATGGGCGTACGGGCGACCTGCCAGTAGCCGCCGACGATTGCCGACACGTTCAACGGTCGACGGTCGGCCGGGTTCAGGGTCTCGACCAACCGCATGCTCCAAAGGAGTACGGCCAGGGCGAAGGCTCCGCAGAACCAGAACACGATCCGCCACGGCCCGAGCAACATCAATCCGGCCCCCAGTGAGGGCGCGATGATCGGGACCAGCAGGAACACCGCCATGACCTGCGACATGGCTTTGGCCATGGCGTCGCCGTCGAACGCGTCGCGCACGACGGCCATCGACACCACTCGCCCACCGGCTGCGCCGACGCCCCACACGACTCGTCCGGCCAGCAGCAGATCAAACGTCGGAGCCAGCGACGACATGACGACACCGACCAGATAGATGACGGTGGCAATGACCAAGGTCGGCTTGCGGCCGAGGCGGTCGGCCAGCGGGCCGTAGAACAGGTGACCGAAGGCCACCCCGAAGAAGTAGAAGGTGACCACTCGGGTGGTTGCCGACGATGACTCGGCCAGGCCGTAGTCGGCTCGGATATCACCGAAGGCCGGGAGCATCACGTCGACCCCCATGGCCATGAACGCCATCATGGCCGACACCATGGCCAGCAACTCGCCCCGGCTGACCTGTGCCTTTTTCTCCATGGTGTCCTATGTGGTTTCGGTGCTCGTGACTAGGTGTTTCGCCACGCGTGCACGATACTGGACGTATGGCTCAAGTTGATGAGCAGCGGTCGCTGGTTGGCCGCATCGCAGGTGGTGTCGGATCGTCGGCTTTCGCCATGGTTGCCGCCTACATCGTGCTGATCTGGACGATTGAGATCGTCGACACGTTCCTGCTGGGCAGCAACCTGCAACGGGGCGGCATTCTGCCTCGGGAACGAGAGGGCTTGGACGGCATCCTGTGGGCACCGTTCCTTCACAGCGATTGGGGCCATGTGCTGTCCAACACCGCGCCGCTTGCCTTCCTCGGCGGGCTGGTCGGGCTGCGGGGACGGGGACGGTGGTTGACGGTCACCGTGGTGGCCATCGTGGTAGGCGGTGGATTGACGTGGATGTTGGGCGGTTCGGGTAACCACATCGGCGCCAGCGGTGTCATCTTCGGATACTTTGGGGCCCTCCTGGGGGCGGGCCTCTTCGAACGTCGACCCATCGCCATCGCCCCGGCACTGGTGGCCATCTTCATGTACTACGGCCTCATCGTCGGTCTGGTCCCCCAGGACGGCATCTCGTGGGAGGGTCACCTGTTCGGCATGATCGGTGGATTGCTGGCCTCCCGTCTGCTGGTCGGACCCAAAGAGGATCCACTTGACGAGAACGACCTTGACCTCAGCGCGTTTCCCCCCGACTTCGATTTCGGGGCTGCACCCGAGTAGACAGGCGGGTATGGAGAATCCGGTCCTGGAAGGGGTCCAACGGATCGGGCCGGCCATCGCCGCCCGATCGTCTGAGATCGAAGCGAACCGGACGCTGCCCGCTGACGTCGTCGACCTGATCCGGCCCACCGGTGCGTTCCGCATGTACGTGCCCGATGATCTCGGCGGTCCTCGGGTGACGGCGTGGGGCAGTCTCGAAGTGTTGGAGGAGCTTGCCTTCCACGACGGTGCGTCCGGCTGGTGCGCCATGATCGGGTCGACTTCCTCACTGACATCGTCCTACCTGCCCGATCAGTACGCCAAGGAGATCTTCGGCGGAGCGGACGCCATCGTCGGCGGGTTCGCCATGCCCCGGGGGAAAGCAACGGTGGTTGACGGCGGCCTGCGGGTCACAGGCCGGTGGGCCTGGGGATCAGGGTCCCGCCACTGCACCTGGGTGGGCGGCGGCTGCCGAGTGGTGGACGAACACGGTGAGCCGAGCGCTCGCGACGACGGTCTGACAGTGCCTTTCGTCTTCTTCCCAGCCGCTGACGTCGAATTCGTCGACAACTGGCACGTCTCCGGCCTCAAAGGCACAGGATCAGGCGACTACGCCGTCACCGACGTATTCGTCCCCGAAGGTCGATGGGTGCAGATGGGCCGGGATCCGGCGGTACGGAACAACCCGTGGTCCAGCTTTTCGTTCTTTGGGCTCCTAGCTTGCGGTGTGGCCGCTTGTGCCATGGGCATCGGTCGTCGATCCATCACCGAACTGATCGCCTTGAGCGGCAAGAAACCGCAGGGCAGCTCACGCACGCTGGCCGAACGGGCCGCGGTGCAAGCCGACGCAGCGGTGGCCGAGGCGAAGCTGAATTCGGCCTGGGCGTATCTCCGCCAGACGGTCACCGATGCATGGGACTCCGCCGTGGCCGGCTCCGATCCGACGGTGGAACAGAAACGCCAGCTCCGGCTGGCCGCCAGCCACGCCACGCTGGAAGCGGCCGAGGCCACCAAGTTGATGTACACCGCCGGTGGGGGCGACGCCGTGTACGCCACCAGCCCTCTGCAACGATGCTTCCGTGATGTGTTCGTGGCCACCCAGCACGCCATGGTCGCTCCCCGCACCTTCGAGGCTCTGGGTGCCATGCCCCTGGGTCGAGACTCCGACACGAGTTGGCTGTGACCGATCTGCAACTGGGGGTCACTACCCCGTGGGACTTGGCCGATCTGCAACTGGGGGTCACTACCCCGTGGGACTTGGCCGATCTGCAACTGGG
>JAHDFR010000166.1:232-5847 GCA_020628065.1 Acidimicrobiales bacterium | reverse complement strand
CCGATCTGCAACTGGGGGTCACTACCCCGTGGGACTTGGCCGATCTGCAACTGGGGGTCACTACCCCGTGGGACTTGGCCGACCTGCCTGCCGCCGATCGACGGGAACGCATGGTGGCGATCGCCGACGCCGGGATCGACTTTGTGTTCACCGCCGACCATGTCAGCTTTCACGGCGGTACCGGCATTGACGGCTTGATGCGAATGGCCGCCGTCAGCGGATTGGAGCCACGTCTCGGCTTGTACGTCGGCGTGTACCTGCTGGCGTTACGCCACCCCATGGTGGCCGCCCGACAGATCGCCGAGCTGGCCTCGTTCGCCGGTGACCGTTTGACCGTGGGTGTCGGGGTTGGCGGCGAGGACCGTCACGAGTTCGAGGTGTGCGAGGTTGACCCTCGTACCCGTGGTCGGCGCACCGACGCAGCTCTGGGGCTACTTCGCCACCTGCTGGCGGGCGAAACAGTGGACGGCGACGGAGAGTTTTTCAATTTCGAGGCCGGCCGGATCAAACCGACACCGGACCCACCGGTGCCACTGGTCATCGGTGGCCGGTCCGATGCTGCGCTGAACCGAGCGGCCCTGTTGGGCGACGGGTGGCTGGCCGCCTGGTGTTCGGCCCGTCGCTTCGCTCAGGGAATTCAACTGGTGGGGGACACCGCGACCGCCGCCGGGCGGCGGCGGGCAACGCCGTGGCGTCACGGGATTCAGCTGTGGGTTGGAGTCGGCAGCGATGCTGACGACGCCCGGACCCATGTGGCCGAGCGGATGTCGAAGTTCTACAAGCTGGATTTCGAACTGTTCGCCAAGTACACACCGCTTGGTTCGGCGGAGCAGATCGCCGAGTTCTTACACCCGTACGTGGAGGCCGGGGCTTCGACCCTGAACCTGGCGCCGTGTGGAGCCAACCGCCGGATCGAACTTGAAACCATGGCAGCGGTCAAGGAATTGTTGTCCTAGAGATCAGCCCAAGCGTGAGGAGCGTGCGGTGTCAGAATCTATCGACCTGTTTGAGGCCATGAGCACGTTGCGGGCGGTGCGCCGTCTGCGGCCGGATCCGATCCCGGACGATGTCCTGGAGCGGGTGTTGCAGGCGGCCTGTTGGGCTCCGACCGGAGGCAACACCCAGCCGTGGAAAGTGATCGTCATCACCGACCCCGATACAAAAGCCGGGTTGCAGGCCGTGTATCAGCCGGAGTGGGAGTCGTATTCAGCCGCCTCAAAGAAGCGTTACGCCGCCAAGACCGGCGAGGTACCTGCGACGACGCTGCGCATCTTCGATGCCGGTGACTACCTGGCCGAGCATCTGCATGAGGCGCCGGCGATTCTGATGTTTTGCGCCAACCCGGAGATGATGGCCATCACAGACGCCGGACTGGACCGGGTCAGCCTTATCGGCGGGGCCTCGGTTTATCCGGCGGTGCAGAACGCCATGTTGGCCTGCGTGGCCGAGGGCCTGGGCTGCACGCTCACCACGTTGCACTGCTTCCGTGAACCGGAGGTGAAGGCGCTGTTGGGTGTTCCCGATAGCTGGGCTACGGCGGCCATGATCCCCATCGGTTACCCGGTTGGTGGCGGTCATGGTCCCATTACCCGCAAGGGTCCTGGCATCATGGCTGCCAGCGAAACGTTCGACCAACCATGGGTTAACGGCTAGGCCCTGACCGGCATCGGCGGGAGCGGTCAGCGACAGTCGACGGCGATGGCCAGCGCCTCACAAATCTGCTTCATTCGAACGCCACCTAGTGACCCCATCCGTTCCACCAGCAAGTTGATCGAGACCGATTCAACCGAGTCCAGATTGACCACGCTGTGGAGCGGAACAGGATCCTCAGCGGGATCCAGTTCAACCTCGCTGGCCAGGCCTCTCACAGTGGTGGTGCAGGGCGCGATCAGTGCCCTCTGAAGTCTGGGGATGGCTTGGTCCCGGGACAATATGACGACTGGGCGCCGACCGATTGAAGGCGGTTCGCACCACCAAAGCTCCCCTCGACGGGGTATTCCCGTCACTGGGAGGCGGCCTGACGGAATGAAGCCAAATCGCCCCACTCATCCGGTTCGTCCAACGGGTGGTTGGTGTACGCCTCGGCGTATTGCTGGTCGATCTCAGCTGCCCGGTGGTCGGCCAGCAAGGCTGCCAGCGCGCGATCGATCAGTTCAGCATCGGTGCTGCTGGCCAAGGCTCGTCGGGCGTCGTCAAGAAGACCGCTGTCGACAGTGGTGCTCAGGCGGGTTCGAGGCATGCTACGATTATGCCACTTACGTGGCATTGACTCAACTGGCCGATAAGGATCGCTGTGACCACCTCCAAACACTTCCCTGCTTTTCGTGACCGCCTGCCGTCGATGGAAGGCAAGACGGTTGTCATCACCGGCACCACGTCGGGGACAGGCAACGTGGCCGCCGATACGGTGGCCGGGCTGGGGGCCAAGGTGCTGGTGCTCAACCGTGAGTCGGGCCGGTCGGCTTCCAGCTTTGCCCTGCTGACCGCCGCCAATCCTGACGCCGAGATGCACAAGGTTGAGTGCGATCTTCAGTCGTTCGATTCGGTTCGTTCCGCCGCCGAGACTGTGCGTTCACTGTGTCCGGAGGGTGTGCATGTGCTGTGCAACAACGCCGGGGTGATGGCGCTGGGTGACCAGGCCACGGTTGATGGTTTCGATGTGCAGATGCAGACCAACCATCTGTCGCACTTCCTGTTGACTCAGGAGTTGATGCCGCTGCTGGAGTTGGCGGCCGAGTCTGCCGGTGAGGCCCGGGTTGTCAATCATTCCAGCGTGGCCCGGCTTCGCCCCAGCAAGGTGCTGATGGCTCAGTACCTGGAGCGCAACGGTGGCAATCTGGGCGGCGACGGCACTCGGGTACAGAACATGATGTTCGGTGGTCCGAGGTGGATGCGGTACAACCAGTCGAAGCTGGCCAACGCCGCGTTTACCGCTGCGTTGCATCATCGGTTTCGTGAGTCCGGTTCGAAGGTTATGGCGCTGGTGGCCCATCCGGGATATGCGGCCACCCATCTCCAGCAGACGTCGGCCGATCATGGTTCGACCAGTTCTGTGCTGGCCAACTTCGGGAACCGCTTCGCCCAGTCAGCCGAGGATGGGGCCATGGGGATTTTGAGTTGCATGTGTCTGCCGGAGGCCGAGTCCGGCCAGTTCTGGGGTCCCGGTTCAGGCGCCAGTGCCATGCGAGGCCCGGCTGAGCCGTTCGCCTTGGAGTCGTTCTACGACAACGAGGCGACCCGTGAGTTGCTCTGGGCCAAGAGTGAAGAAGCGGTGGCGTAGCTGCGTGGGACCGAATGCTTGCGCAGCCGCTCCGAGCGGCCGGACTCTTGGCCAGCGTTCAACCTAGTAGCGAATTGACCGTGCCTATGGGGAGAGCTTTACCTCCCTTGACCAATAGGACCATCAGACGCTCCGAGCGGTCGGGCACTTGAAGAGCGTTCAACCTTGTAGCGAATTTACTGCTCGCTGGCTGCCCGGCGATGAGGTGCGCCGGCAACGTTTGGTAGCTGGTCGTAACGGGTGGCGAATACTTCCATGATTGTCGGCAACTCGTACAGCAGAAAGTCGCGCCGCCACGAAAAGTGATCTCCCCGCCTGAATGCCCGCTGATCGTAGTTCAGCGACCGAATGTGGCTCGATAGCGCTCGGTTGCTCGCTTCACTAGCGCCTCAACGTCGGGGCCGGCATCTGCCGGGTCGTGGATGATCTGAGCATCGATATCTGCCATGCGCTCGGACCACGACATGCGCTCGACCTCATAGGTCGGCGGCGTTGGCTCAGTCATATCCACAGTCATCATCCTAACAGTCGGCCAAAGGTCGGGTCTATCGGTTGTCCGCCCGCTGCGAGAACGCATCAGCGAACATGGGTTTCACGGTAGCTCACCGCAGTGACAGTTATTGAGCGAGCCGCTTGGGTGATGGCGGTTGGTGGGTGAAGGTGCCCGTGGGCGGCTGGCTCGTGCAGGCTCGTGCCGTGATCGGCGACTAGGCTGGCTGGCGATATGGGCGAGCCTTTGGACGAAGGTTGCGCCTCCACGTATAGCATCGGGGCCTGTGCATCTTCGTTGATGGCAACTGCGCTTCTTGCCGTACCTCAAAGCGACGAGGAGGAGCCGGGTGACGATCACCGGTGAAATCAAGAGCCAGATTGACGGTGTCTGGAACGATTTCTGGTCGGGCGGTATCTCCAACCCGTTGGAGGTGATCGAGCAGCTCACTTACTTGTTGTTCGTCAAGGGCCTGGATGAAACGCAGACTCGGTTGGAAAACCAGGCTCACCGCACAGGAGGTGACTTGCCGCCTGAGGCCCCATTTCCTGTTGGCGAGTTCTCGCCGGAGAACTCTGATCGCTCTATCAAGTACGCCGACATGCGGTGGTCGAACCTGATCAACGTGGGCACTCCTCAGGAGTTGTTCGACACGTTTGACAACTTCGTCTTCCCGTATCTGCGTGAGCGCCAGAAGGACACCACCCACGGCGCTCACATGCAGGGTGCTCGCCTTACTATCCCCACGCCCGGGTTGTTGCAGAAGGCGGTTGACGGGATCGACGCCATTCCCATGACCGACCGTGACACCAAGGGCGACGTGTATGAGTACATGTTGTCGAAGATCGCTTCGGCCGGGCAGAACGGTCAGTTCCGCACGCCCCGCCACATCATTTCGTTGATGGTGGAGTTGATGGCTCCGACGCTCGACCCGAAAGCCAAGCAGTTCGACACGGTGTGCGATCCGGCTTCGGGCACCTGTGGGTTTTTGGTGGCGGCGGCCGAATACGTTCGTGACAACCATCCCGAGGCGTTGACCGATGAGGCCGGGCGGGATCATTTCAACACCAAGATGTTCTCGGGCTTCGACTTCGACAACACGATGCTGCGTATCGGGTCGATGAATATGCAGTTGCACGGCGTGGGGTCGCCCAACATCACCTACCGGGATTCGCTGTCGGAGGGGGCCGATAAGGATGAGGAGGCGTACAGCCTGATTCTGGCCAACCCGCCGTTCGCCGGCAGCCTGGATTATGAGGGCACAGCCGAGGATTTGTTGGCGGTGGCCAAAACGAAGAAGACCGAGTTGCTGTTCATCAGCTTGTTTCTGCGATTGTTGAAGCCGGGTGGTCGGGCGGCCGTGATCGTGCCCGACGGGGTGCTGTTCGGTTCCACCAAGGCGCATAAGGAGTTGCGCCGCATCCTGGTGGAGGATCAGAAGCTGGACGGCATCGTGTCGCTGCCGTCGGGTGTGTTCAAGCCGTACGCCGGGGTGTCGACCGCCATTGTGTTGTTCACCAAAACCAATAGTGGCGGAACCGATCATGTGTGGTTCTACGATTTGGCCGCCGACGGTTTCAGCCTGGACGACAAACGCGCGCCGCTGCTGGACGCCGCCAAGCTCGGCCCTCGGGCAGTGTTGGAGGGTGACGACGAGCACCAGCACAACAACCTGCCCGACGCCCTGGCCCGCTGGAACTCGCTGCGGTCCGACCCGGAAGCCGAACTGGCCAGGGCCCGCACCGAGCAGTCGTTCTGCGTCCCCAAAGACGAGATCGCCGACAACGACTTCGACCTCTCCATCAACCGCTACAAAGAGATCGTCTACGAACAGATCGACTACCC
>JAHDFR010000166.1:0-222 GCA_020628065.1 Acidimicrobiales bacterium | reverse complement strand
CGAACACCTCGAAGCCGAAATCACCAAAGGCCTAGCCGACCTGAAAGCCATGCTCCGATGAAGACTGTTGCTGTAGCTGAGGTGGCCGAGCAAGTCACGGGTGTCACGTACAAGAAGGGAGACGCGCGCTCTACGGCAGGTGACGGACTGACTGGCGTTCTTCGCGCCGGCAACATCGATGGAAACGGCTTACTCCAATACGACGACCTGGTGTTCGTTCCC
>JAHDFR010000165.1:4135-8963 GCA_020628065.1 Acidimicrobiales bacterium | reverse complement strand
GGCAGTCTCGTTGGGTTGGATCCTGCAACTAGACAGGGAGAGGGGATCCCCGGTTCGACCTATTGAACCGTTTGCGTCCACGAGCTTTCTGGTAACTGTCTGTGAGTTTTCTGTGAATGCTCCGCCAGCCGGTACAGCGGCACAAGTCCTCTCCGTCTTCGTAGGAGTTCCACAGGGAACTCACAATGCGCTCTGTTGAGATGGTCCCCAGGCGGTTCAACCTGTTTGCGTCAACTCATCTCAACCAACTCATCTCCGTCAGCTCATCACGTTCAACCAAGCGAGGACTTGTTATGTCACAGCTCATCATTATCGGCGCCAACCTCATCGCCGTGTCGATCCTGGTCTTTGGCCTGTACTTTCCCCGCTACCAGCGGCGAGACATGATTGTCGCCGTTCTTGGACTGAACGTCGGTGTGATGGTTGTGGCCACCGCTCTGGCGGCGTCCGAGGTCAGCGCTGGCCTGGGGCTCGGGTTGTTCGGCGTGCTGTCGATCATCCGGCTTCGTAGCTCGGAGCTGGCGCAAGAAGAGATCGCCTACTACTTCACTGCATTGGCCCTCGGTCTTTTGGCCGGCTTCCAGCTCGACCCGGCGTGGATGACTCCGGCGTTGATGGTCCTCGTCCTGATGGCTCTCTACGTTGGCGATCACCCCCGTCTGTTCGCCGGCAATCGTCGCCAGCAGATGCAGCTCGATCGGGCCATCACCGACGAGGGGCAGATCGCCGCTGAACTTGGACGGCTTCTCGGAGCCGAGATCAAAGCCATCAAGGTGAAGCGGATCGACTTCGTGCGCGACACCACGACCGTGGATGTGCGCTACCGCTTGTTCGATGACCCGAACGGTGAGCTCCTGTCCGGCGACCCCGCAGGTGATCGGGTGGCGATTCGATGACCACGATCGATTCCACTGTCGTGCCGAGTCGGCCCGCCAACCCATACTTCGGCTTGTTGCCCACCATCTCTCTTGGCGAGCTGAACGATGCTGCCGCCCTTCAACGACGTGTTGATCGAAAGTACGTGCTCACCGCACCCGAATTGATGGAACTGAGCAATCAGCTGTCGGCACGACTTGCCATCCTCGAGATCGAGGGCCAGCAGGACTTCGGATACGAGTCGGTGTATTTCGACACCGCCGATCTCCGGTCGTTTCTTGGCGCCGCCCGCAGCCGACGCCACCGCTTCAAAGTCCGTACACGGAACTATGTCGATTCCGGCGATGCCATGCTCGAAGTGAAGTTGCGGGACGGTCGAGGAACGACGATCAAGAGGCGTCGGTCGCACTCGGTGTTGCAGGTCGATCGGCTTGATGCGGCGGCGATCGACTTTGTCGACACCGAAATCGGCCAACCAGGGCTCGGTGACCAGCTCCGCCCGGTACTGACAACGAGCTATCGCCGCACCACCATGGTCGATCTCGAAGACGTCGCCCGGGTGACGATCGACGCCGACCTACGCTTTCGCCGACCAGGTAAGGGCCAGGTCGGTTTGAATCGGTGTTTCGTTGTTGAGACCAAGTCTCCCGGGCGGCCCAGCTTCATCGACCGCTCGCTCTGGCGGCTCGGAGTCCGTCCGTGCAAGTTCAGCAAATACGGCATTGGTATGGCCGTACTGGACCCAACCCTGGCGTCGAACAAGTGGCATCGGACCATCGCCCGACACTTCGACTCGGCAACGCCCGACCACCGTTCGAGCTAGGTTCTGGCCATGAGGCAGTCTTCGTCAGCTCGATACCAGTTGGTCCAGGGTGGCCAGCGACGTGGATAGGCCGGCTGCCGACTGCTCCATGAACTCCTCGGGGTCTTCCGGTTCCGGCATGTTGACCTGCATGGTCATGAGCGTGAGGCCGTCGTCGGTTGGTTGGAACGTCAGGGTCTGGGCGGTCGGCGGGCCTTCGGGTTCTCCCTCGCCCATAACGAACCATTCATCGGCGTCGAGCCGGTCGGGTCGGTCGATGTGGGTGTAGGTGCCGTGCCAGGCCATCGGCCCGTACTCCGGGATCACCAGCACGTAGTGGTATCGGCCACCGTCGATCGGATCCGATTCGCAAACGGTCAGCTCTGATCCCGGAGGGGCTCCGGACGGGAACCAGACCCGCAGATCCTCAGGGTCGGTGAAGGCCCGGAATACCCGCTCCGGCGGGGCTCCGAATACCCGGACGCAGGTGTAGGAGGAGCCATCTTCACTCAGTTCGATCTTGGCAGATCCTCGACGGCCATCCAGCGTGGACAAGTCGACTGGGGTAGCGGTGTGGTCGGTCATTGTTGGTTCTCCTCCGGTGGGTCCGTCAAGGGGTCGTCTGACACGAGTTGGTCCAGTGCGTCGAAGCGGGCCTGCCAGACGTCTTCAAACGAACCAAACCAATCATGGGCCGCCTGTAGACCTCGGCCGTCCAATCGGTACCGCCGGAAGCGGCCATCGGAGCGCACTGACACCAGCGACACCCGGGTCAGCACCTTGAGATGCTTCGAGACTTGGGGTTGATTTAGCCCGGAGGCGTCAACCAGTTGGGACACCGTCGACTCGTGCTGGTCGCGCAACAGCTGTAGCAGACGTCGTCGGTTGGGTTCTCCAACCGCATCAAGCACTGCTTCTGCATCGACCATGCCGACATCGTACATATTCCTCAAGAGGAATGCAACTGTGGATCTGCTCGAGGGGCCGGAATCAAGAGGTGGCTACGACCCTACTTCGTGACTTCGCTATAGTCCGGCCATGAGCCTCGAATGGGAGCAGGTTGTCGTCGCCGCCCAAGACCCGGTGGCGCTCGGAGGCTGGTGGCGGGACGTGCTCGACTGGGTGGTGGTCGACGACGGCCCGATCGTATTTGAGATTCAGTCGGAGCCGGATCGGTTGCCGGGGATCCTGTTTCTTGCCTCCGATAGTGCCAAAGCGGGTCAGAACCGTCTCCACATCGACCTGCGTCCCGACGATCAGGCCGCCGAGGTGACACGGCTGGTCGAGATGGGAGCCTCTCGCGTCGACGTCGGCCAAGGTGATGCTCCGTGGGTGGTTCTAGCCGACCCCGAAGGCAACGAATTCTGTGTCCTAGGGGAGCGCTCGGTTCATGCCTGACCGATCAAGCGTGATTCCGGCCGAGCGCCGTGTAGAGCCAGGGGACGCGGGCCGGACGACGTGACAAGCAACACGCAGATTACTTTTCCATGATGACCGCCGGCTGACGGAACCGACAGGATGGCGCCAAGCGTCGAAAGGGCATGAAACACTCAGTGCAAGCAGGAGTGGACAGGAACGGAGAACTGCTGGCTCCGCTGGCCGACGCCCGCTTTCTGGTCGCCTTAGTTGTATTGATCGTCAATGATCAGTACCTGAAAACGGCCTATGGAAACTGGTTGACCGGCAAGCTGAGCGATGTTGCCGGACTCATTATCCTTCCGGTTGTCGTCGGCGTAGCGTTCCAGGCCATTGGCCTTCGACGCTACATTGCGACCGCGTGCGGAGTAGTCGGGCTGTGGTTCGCCGCTATGAAGGTGTCAGCCGTCGCTGCGGCCCGGACCGAGTGGTTGTTCGAAGTCATCAGCCGACGGCCGAGCACTATCGTGGTCGACCCCACCGATCTGCTTGGTTTGGCCGGCTTGATTGTGGCCGCCCGCGTGCTGGCCGTGCCGCGCCCGTTGTTCACCCGACGCCAGTTCGGCTATCTGTCGTTGGTGGTGGCCGCCTTCGCTTGTACCGCTACCAGCGGACCGGAATACTACGAGACCGATCTTGGCATTGACTCTCGGACCGGTGAAGTCATCGAGAAGGAGTCCGATCCGTACGCTGCGGATTCGGACGGCCTGGATCCGGACGGCCTGGATCCTGACGGCTTGGATGCAGAAGCATCGCTGGTTGAGTCTGATGCCGAAGCTTCGCTGGTCGAGAGTGGCGAGATCCTCGGGCATGGGGAATTTGCTACTCAGGCATGTCTGAGTGAGGCCGATGGTGGCGACTGTTTCCGTATCGTCGACGGTCGAATTGAACGTCAGGCGTCTGACGGTGAGTGGAAGTTGGAATGGGCCGCGTTTGACATTGGCCCGGTTCAACAACATGTTCATGGCGGTTGGGGCCCTTCGATCAGGGCCAATGACATTGTGGCTGCTCCGGACGGCACGGTTCACGTCGGCTTCTTCGACGAGATGGGTCCAATCGTTCGGTCGTCTGACGGCCAGTGGTCCCCAGGGATCGACGAGTTTCGGCCTCTCGGCTGGCTCGCTTTGATCTACATCGGCTTGATCGCAGCTGCCCTGGCCGGAGCGACGCCTTTGCGCACGCCGGCAGGCTTTAGCCTGGTCGCCGCAACCGTCGCCATTGCCGGTGTCGTGATCACGTGGGCAGGGCTCCTTATTGGATTTGGTGTGCTGGCTGCCGTGGCCATGGTCGGTGTTGCGGTTGCCACAAGCCTGTTTGCCCTGGTGGTTTCGTTTAGACGTAAGGCGTCGTTGAGCGTACGGAGACTTGCCGTCTCTTTCGGGGCGCTGGCGGTCGGACTGGTACTGGGTTTGAGCTGGAAGCTGGTGCTGACAGCTCCTCAGAACCTCTACGTCGTGGCATTGCTGGTGAGCTTCGTTGGTGTGGTCGCCTCCTTATTCGTCCCGCGTCAGCCCCCTCCGCCGCCCCGGCCCGTCGATGTCGCCGGAGGGTGACCGCACGGAATTGGTGAGAAGCGGGGGAGCCGGCGAATCCGAGAAACTGCGGTGTGCGCTGGCGATTTCTTTAAAGTGCACTAAGATGTGGTCGCGGCGGAATACGAAATAGGGCGAGCCGTCGAAGTCATTCGCCCTGACGGCTCGCTCTATTTCACCAACTACAGGCGATTGTGCTTTC
>JAHDFR010000165.1:0-4035 GCA_020628065.1 Acidimicrobiales bacterium | reverse complement strand
GAGTGGCCGGCGTCGGGTAGTACCACGGCGGTTCCATCGGGAACGTTGTCGTTGATTCGCTTGGCTAGCGCCTCGGCGTCGAACGCTGACGATTTCGCCGCTGCCAGGACCCGGACCGGGCAGGCGATGGCGCCAAGTTCGTCATCGACAAACAGCGGTTGCGGGGGTACGGCCATTGGGTGACCCCGGAAGCCGGTCAGGTAGAGATTCATGGCTTCTTTGTCCAGCAGGAGTGGGTGGCGTAGGCGACGTGCGAGTCGACGGCGAAGAGGTGTTGGCGTGAATGAGGCCAGAGCCATGGCCATTCCCCTGGCGGTGAATCGAGCGAGCCGCAGGTCGACGACACCAACCGGGTCGATGCCGACCACTGAGGCCGCCTTGCCCGAGGTGATGGCGTACACCAAGGCTATGTAGCCGCCCAGGGACTCGCCGACAACGTGGGGGTTGTCCAAGCCCAGGCCGTTCATGGTTTGGCCGAACCAATCGGCGTACTCGGTTGAGTTGGTGAAGCCGACTGTCGGTTTGCTGCGTCCAACGTCGCCCATGATGTCCACTGCGTAGACGTCAAACCCGGTTAGGCGTTCAGCGTAGGGAACCCAGCGGATGGAGAAGTCGCCCATGCCGTGGAGAAAGACCACTGCCGGGCCGCTTCCAGGCCAGCGGTAGGCCCGGCTCGTTCCGTACCCGGTTTCGATGTCGATCGGCTCGGGTTGGTTGTCGGTTGCTTGATCCCAGGCGGCGACTTCCAGCGCTCGATACGCTTGCTCGGCTTGATCGCTCTTCCATTTGCCCAGGTAGGTCTTGCCTCTTGCCTGCACTCTCATAATACACATGTATCATAAAAGCGCAGTCGGGTAAACCCATAGGATGAAACCGTGCCGAAGGTAGTGGATCACGACGAGCGGCGACGTCAGATCACCGACGCGGTCTGCCGCATCGCGCTGAAGGGCGGCCTGGGAGCGGCGACATTCCGCCAAGTGGCGGCTGAGGCCGGAGTGTCGGTTCGTCTTGTTCAGCACTACTTCGGAACCAAAGCCGGGTTGTTGGACACGACGCTGCAACACGTGGGGGAGAGAGCCACCAAACGTCTCATGACCCACATCGAGGCCACCGACGGGTCACCCGAAGCCGTGCTGGACGCCTTCTTGAAGTCCTTCGTGCCGGTTGACGAAGAGAGCCGGATGGCCGGTCTGATGTTCGCCTCGCTGCACGCCGAATCTGTGGTGGCAGTGCTGGCCGGGCAGACGCCGGCCCCCGAACGAAGGACCGAAGTCGACATGCTGTTCGACACGGTTTCCGACCAGCTCAAGCGGGGTACCGCGCTACGGGGTGCGGTTCTCGAACGGGAAGCGCGGCTGATCACCGCCTTAATCACCGGCCTGGGTCAATACGTTCTGAGCGAAACAATGACGCCTCAACAGGCGTACGACGTCATCGACCACCACATCAACCGGCTGTTCACCACGGCATAGCCCCCGGTGCCGCAGCTAGTATCGGTCTATGCGTCGGGTCGCTGTTGTGGTTGGTCTGTTGTTGGCCGGGATTGGTCTGTTGGCTTTGCTGTACCCGCCGGTCTCCGTTTGGCGGGTCAGCGGAGCCGCCCTCAACCAACTACCGGCAGAAACCGGGGAGATCACCGACACCCGCAATCGCTTCGCCCTTGGCGACCCGGACTTTGTTGTCGCCACTCGGGTCTACCTCGATCGCTCCCCTGATGAGGTCCGGGAGCTACTCCTCGAGAACGGGTTTGAAACGATAGGTGCCGATGAGGCCTCTAAAGAGTGCTGCGGTGACTGGGATGCCATGCTTGCTTCGTGGGCCGCCGACGACGCCGGTGGCACATCGGTCACGCTGACGCCGGCCGACGGTGACATCCAGGTCACCTGGCCGTTGTTTGCCATCGTCAGCGCTGTGCTGATCACCGTCGGATTTGGTCTGGTGTCGTTCGCCCGACGGTCATCGTCGGCAACACCGAACGCTGAGTCGGAGTCCGAGACGGAGACGGAGACGGCCGGCCCGTAGGCTCCGACTACTTTGTCGAGTCGAGATGGGTGAACCGCCAACCATCGGCGGTGGGCTCGACCACATGACAGTTGCGGGCCACCCGCCACAAGGCGCGATGCACCGGTGTTGGATCGTAGCGATACAGGTGAGGGAACGCTTCGGCAATGGCCCGGGTTGCTTCACCTGCTCGATAATGAGGAATCTTGGCGTCGAGATGGTGGGTCACATGGGTGGACCCTATGTTGTGGTGCAGGAAATTGATGAGACGTCCATAGGGTCGGTCGACCGAGCAGAATGCGCCACGAACGAACGACCAGTCCTCACCGGCGTAGTGGGGAATGTCCTCATCGGTGTGTTGCAGCCAGGTGTAGGCCACCAGCCACATGTTGCCTACCAGATACGGGCCTCCGTAAATCGCCAGCACCGGCCAGAGCGAACCGGCGGCCACGGCCCAGATGCCGAGCAGAACCACTGTGGTCGCCACCCCGGCGGTCGACCATAACACCTTGCGAGCCCAACGATTCGGGAACAACGCCGCCGAGAACGGCCTCGTCGGCCAGAAGTGGTTGGTCACGCCTCGTTCGGGACCACCGGTGGCACCGGTAAGAAGGTAGAGCGGCCAACCGGCCACAAACCGGCCGAGAATGGTCAATAACCCGTGAGTGGTCGGGCCAAGACGACTGTTGGCCGCGGTCGTCCGTCGGCCCTTCTCGGTGTCGGCCCTGGCCGGAACGTGGGTTTCGCCCTCGGTCAGGTGGTTGGTCTTGCCGTGGTGAATGGCGTGGCTCCGCTGCCAACTGAAATAGGGAACCAGCAGGGCGCTGTGAAAGACAAACCCGACGGTGTCCTGCAGCCGGGTGCCCCGACTAAACGCCCGGTGGCCGCATTCATGGGCGACCACCCAAACGCCGTTGGAGAACGTTCCGGCCACGATGGCGTAGAGCACCCAGACCGGCGCCCACGTCCACTGCAGAGGCAGAAAGAGCCACGCCAGGAGTCCCGTTCCTACGGTGAGGGTCAACGACATCACGGCGTACGGGGCGGAGGACCAAAACGACCGGTCGAAGCAATGCGGCGGAATGGCGGCCTTTACTTCGGTCGTTGTCGGTAGCCCGCCGGCGTGACCTGGGGCGACGTCGTCGGGTGTCACCGTGACACGGGGAACTCGAACCTGGACCTGATCGTGGACCGGGGCCGCTATCGGGACCGAAATACGTAAACCTGAATCTGCCATGTCACCCTTATTTGTCGTCCCGAGCGTCGAAATACGATCGGGCAATACCGTCCACCATCCGGTCGGTCCGCCGCCATGGCTGTGAAGCCGGTTGGGTGAAAGCCATCCGATAGGCCAGCCCACAGGCTAGGGGCAGGGTCGTCGGACCTGACGTTTTCGGCCCAGGTCGCTGGGTCGAATGGCCCCGATGTCGGTGATCAGATTTTCTGGGGAGCACGGTTTGGGTGGTGCAGATACATCTCGACTCATCGGATGTACTCTCCAGGGCTGGAGGGTTGAGGTGGATTCGAGGTGGCGCGCACAGTGGAAGACGACGGTGGAGTTAACGCTGGTCCAAGTTCCGGTGATCGAACCGGCGGTGGCCCGCTGGAGGAGCGACCTCCGATGGTCGTTGGCTACGGGCCTTCGAACGTCACGGATGTTACGGAGCAGTCCTTCAGGGGCCGACTGACGGGATCGGCCGGCTCTGCTTTGGTTGAGCGCCTGTTGCGAACACCGATCCACCGCGAGGTATCGGTCCTGGTGGCTGCTGGGGCGTTACTGCTTATCGGGGTGGCCTTGTTCCTCTCACAGCGGGCCGGTTCGGTCGAGAGCCCCACCGGTGACATCACATCCGAAGTGGCGGAGGGTGACGGCACCCGCTCCAATGGCTTCTTTGAGGGCATCTTCGGCGGTGATGACACCGAAGACGCGGACGCCGAAGATGATGGCCCTGGAGTCGGCGACACTGGAGACGGGGCGGCCGAAGATGATGGCCCTGGAGTCGGCGACACTGGAGACGGGGCCGCCAGAGATGA
>JAHDFR010000398.1 GCA_020628065.1 Acidimicrobiales bacterium | reverse complement strand
GCGAACGCCTCGGGCCCGCGCCACCGTCTCGTCCGACGAGCCGTCGTCGACCACCATGACTTCCAATGGCCCCGCATAGTCTTGCCGCAGAAACGAATCCAGGGCGTCGACGATGCCGACCTCCTCGTTGTAGGCCGGGACAATCACCGTCACGCCGGGGGCGAAGCCGTCGGAGGACGGGTTGGGATCCAAGTCAGACGGTGAGTCCGTCGCTGAGCGACGACGGCGAGCCTGCCACCAGGCAACAGCCACCAGCCCCACTGACCGAACGACGAACAACGGTGCCACCACCCAGGTGAGCATCCGCAGCCAATCACGCAGCGTGCCGAACAGACCGGCGCTTCGAGCGACGATGAAATCAATCACCCGATCAACGCCACTCACCGGCGCGGTGGCGGCGACCCCGCCGTATTCGGAGGCGGTAACGAACTCATACCCGGCGCCTCGAAGCTCGGGGATCAACAGGTCAATGGCTTCAGCCGTTTGCAGAGGCCGGGGGCCGGCGCCGTCGTGCAAAGTGATAATTGCACTGGCACCGTCTTCGGGCACCGACTGGGCGGCGATTTCCTCAGCCGAGAGGCCATCGAAGTCCCGGGGCATCACCTCGGAATAGATCATGGTGAGCCCGCCCTGCTCTTGAGCGACCCTGGCCGCCCACAGCTCGCGGTCGGACTGGAAACCGATCTGGCCGCTGTACGGCGGGCGGGCGATGACCGGCTTTACGCCGGTGTAGCCGACGACCACCCGCTGGTTCAGATCGTACTGACGAAGAACTTCGCTGGCCGACAGGTCACCCATACGTGAGTGGTTGAAGGAATGCAGGCCGAGTTCGTGACCTTCGTCCACGATGCGCCGCACGATGCCGCTCTCGGCCACCACATGCCGCCCGGTGATAAAGAAGGTGCCCCGAACACCGTGTTCGGCCAGCACGTCGAGAACATCGGGTGTCTCCTCGGGATCCGGGCCGTCGTCGAAGGTCAGCGCCACCACCGGCCCATCCGGACGATCGGCCTCCCAGCCTTCGGCCGGCACAGCACCGGGCAAACGGGCGGGCTTTCGTTCTTCGAGCGGTGGGCCGTCGTCGGAGCGACCGACAACAAGATGCTCGCCGATGTTAAGTAGGGCGGATAGCCCGAGTACACCCAGTGCCACCAGCACCACAAGGGCCGTCAAAGACCGGTTGACGGTCTTTCCGGGCGCGACGAACCGACGGTCGTCCATCATTTCCCTGCCACGTCGCTTGTCATCTCGCCACGTTCCCTCGGCCCGCTACCCACGCCTGGGTATCGAGCGTCGCCTTCTCACGTCTGCTGCTCTAGGCCTTTTGACCTATAGCTAACGACGTTCGCCGACCAAGATAAGTTTCACATCTTTACGAAAAATGCGGTGCCGTCCGGGAACAGGCGGCCGTTTCGTAGTGATTGGCCGCGAGGTTCTACCATTCACTGCGTGA
>JAHDFR010000164.1 GCA_020628065.1 Acidimicrobiales bacterium | reverse complement strand
TCAAATTCGAGGCCGAGCTTCTCCAACACGTGACCTGAAGCCGGGTTCCAGCCGTAGACCGCCGCTTCAATTCGTCGGGGTCTACGGGTCTCCAGGATGTGGTCCAGGTAGGCCCGCCCGGCTTCGGTGGCCAACCCGCGACCCCAGGCGTCGGGTGTCAGCCAGTATCCGAACACGTAGACACCTTGGAAGTCCGCCGCCGATGAATCGGCTCGATCACTGCCGCCAATGATGCCGACCATCCCCGGCCCTAGCGATGGGATCGGTTCCACCGGTTCTATGGCGAAGGCGTAGTCATGGGCTTGTAGGAACGAGCGGGCATCGTCGACCGTGTAGGGGTGCGGAAAGTTGCTCGTCATGTTGCGGGCGATCCGCTTGTCGTTGGCGATGGCGGCCAGTCGGTCCACATCGTCGATATGAGGTGGGCGAAGAACGAGACGTTCGGTCTTGAGGATCGGCCCGTTCTCGTTGGTTGCGTCCTCGGCCATGGCTGAACGCTATCGCTCAGCCGGCCACCGGTCGATCGAATTTCATTCGTCCTCGATCGGCAGGTCGATAACTATGCTCGTGCCCGAACCGGGTGTTGACTGGGCACTAACGGTTCCCTTATGGGCCTCAATCACGGTCTTGGTGATCGACAATCCGAGTCCGCGACCTCCAACAGTTGCGGCCCGGCCGGTGTCGACCCGGTAGAAGCGATCAAACAGTTTTGGGAGTTTGTCGGCCGGTATTCCCGGCCCCTGGTCGGCCACGGTGATACTCACCTGTTGGCCGTTACGAGCGGCGGTGATGGTCAATCCTGCATCCGGCGGGGTGTGGCGGAGAGCGTTGGAGGTGACGGCGGTGAGAGCCTGGGTCAAAAGGTTGGCGTCGCCTTGTACAACAAGTCCCTGGGTCACGCCGTCTGTATCGACAGCCCGGTCGGGTTGTACCGCTTGAGCGTCCGAGGCGATGTCCGTCAGTAGCCGGGTCAGATCAATTGTGCTGATCTCGAGCGGACGGTGCTCATCCAGCGAGGCCAACGTCAACATGTCCTCCACCAGAGCCGACATGCGATCGGCCTCACCGTTGATGCGTCGCATGGCGTCAGCCACCGCCGCCTCATCGCTCAAACCGCCCGACTGATGAAGGGCGGCGTAACCCCTCAAGGTGGTCAGCGGCGTACGCAACTCATGGGAGGCGTCGGCGATGAAGCGGCGCTGACGATCGTCGGCTGCCTGCCTGGCATCCAGCATGGTGTTGAACGCTTCACCTAGTCGGCCGGCCTCAGTGGTGGTGGGCGGATGGGTGACTCGCCGGTCGGATCGCCCGGCGGCCACATCTTCGGCCGCGGCGGTCAGCCGGCTGATGGGCTGAAGGCCGAGACGGTCAACCCACCACAACGCCAGCGCTTGTATGGCGGCCAGCACCAGAACTGCCAGTATCGACGTGACGATCAGTTGATTCTGAGCTTCGTCGACACGGTCGATAGGCAGGGCGGCGATGACCGATCGGGTGTCGCTGACTTCAACGATGGCCACCCGGGCTCTGATCTCCTCGGTGGCGCCACTCATGGTGAACGGCTGAAAGTCGCTAATCGGTTGGGGGTTGGTCAGCCGCTCGCCAACCGTCGGGTCGTCGGTGTTCAACTCGAAGTCGGGCACTGTCACCGGTTGGGCCAGAACCATCAAACCGAGGTTTGTGTCGTTGAGGCCGACGTACAGTTCGACTGGTCTGGGTGCGTCCACCCCTTGAGCGGCTGCCAGGAAACTCGGGTCAATGGCGGCGATAGGGGCGTTGACCAGCGCATTCACTGTCGCTCGAAGCTGACCATCCACCTGGTCCAGGAGGACGGAGCGCTGGCGCACAACCATGGCCGCCATGAGTGTCGCCAGTAGCAGGGTGACGGCAACCGCAGCGGCAACAAGACGGGAGCGAAGGGTCATGGCGGTGGCCGCAAGGAGTATCCGATGCCGCGTACGGTATGGATCAACCGTGGCTCGACGTGGTCGACTTTTTTGCGCAGTGACGAAACGAACGTCTCCACTATTGCCGATTCGCCTTCGAAGTCGTAGTCCCACACGTGGTCGAGAATCTGGGCTCGAGACAGTACCCGACCGCAATTGGTCATCAGCAGTCGGCACATCTTGTATTCGGTGGGGGTGAGGTGAATGATTTCGCCGCCGCGCTGCACTAGATGGGCGTCGTCGTCGAGGACAAGGTCGGCCACTTGCAGCCGAGCATCGGCGGTTGACGATCCGGTTCGACGCAACGCCACCTGTACACGGGCCACCAGTTCCTCCAGCGCGAACGGCTTGGTGATGTAGTCGTCGCCGCCACTGGTTAGACCTTTGACCCGGTCGGCTGTGTCGGTTCTGGCGGTCAGAAACAGCACCGGCATGTGCAAGCCGCGCTGTCGAAGCAGCCGAAGTACTTCGAAGCCGTCGATGTCGGGCAACATGACGTCCAACACCATGACGTCGGGCCGAAGGCGTTCAGCCGCCTGCAACGCATCTTGCCCGGTGGCCGCTGTTTCCACCGTCATGTCCGCCATTCGGAGCGCAGAGGACACCAGGAACGAGATGTTCTCCTCGTCGTCCACCACCACAATATTAGGTGCCGAGTTCGGGGCCATCTGTTCAGTATCCTCTGCGCTCGTCCGGTTTAGCTGGGTGTTTCTTCAAGACTTCCTGAAGATCGGCGCCACGCTGTCAACCGCGTAGAGCTTCGGTGGGGGCCAGCCGGGCGGCCCGCATGGCCGGGTACAGCCCGGCGATGGCGCCGATCAGTACGGCTGCGGCGAACCCACCGATCACCGCCTCCGTCGGCAGGATTACCCGCCATCCCTGACTGGTGGCGTAGATGACGGTGGCGGCGGCACCAATGGCCACTCCGGCCACCCCTCCTAGCACTGAGAGCAGTACGGCTTCGGTCAGGAACTGACGGCGAATGTGGGCCTGGGTTGCCCCCAGCGCTCGCCGCAATCCGATTTCTCCTCGCCGTTCGATAACGGCGATGACCATCACATTGGCGATGCCGACACCACCGACCAGTAGAGCCACCGCCCCCAAACCCAAGAACAGGGTGGTCAAGGCGTCGTCGGCCGCCGCCTGAGCCTCCAAGGCATCGGAGGGTCGGCTGACCGTCACCTCCTCAGGGTTGGCCGGATCGGTGTTGGCCGGGATCACGTCCCGTGTCTCGTCGATGGCACCGTCGACGACCCGGGCGTACACCACCGCCGGAGCGTCGCCGGCATCAAAGAACTCCTGGGCCGCGTTCGTCCCGATGATGACTGCTCGATCCAGGTCGGCGGCCAGTGGGAACTCGTCCAACAGTCCGATGACCTCCACCAGCTGATCGTCGATCTGCACGTAGGTTGGCTGGTCGAGATTGCGGATGCCGAGACGTTCAGCGGCAACCGAGCCGACAACGGCATTGGGGTAGGCCGATGTGGCTTCATCCAGATAGCGACCGTCCGCCATCGTGCCGTTGAGGGTGGCCAGCAGACTCTCGTCGGCCGCCACCACTCGGACGCTGCCGGTCTCGCCTTCGGGAATGAACTCGTTGCGGTACACGTCGGCGTCGACATCCCACACGCCACTCACCTCATTGACGGTGGCGATGCGGCCGATGGTGCCGGTGGCGGAATCAGGCAGCTCACTGTCACCGGCTCCGAACCCGCCGCCGGCCTCAACCGTCAACAGGTTGGTCCCCAGGCTGGCGATCTCGTCCAGCAGCGCTGACCGAGACGACTCCGACAGTCCCAGCACGCCGACCATGGCGGCGATACCAATGGAGATACCCAGGGCCGACAGCAGGGTTCGCATCCGCCGAGCCAGGGGCCCGGAGGCCCCCACTCGCAACACATCAACCGGGCGCAGGGTGGAACGGGGCGGGGTGGAGACAGCAGTCATGGCTGACCTGCCTGTAGTTGTGAACCGGCAGGCGAAGCCACAGCCAGTGCAGAGTCCGACTGGATGCGACCGTCCAACACCGATACCTGGCGGGGAAGTGAATTGGCAATGGCCTGATCGTGAGTGATGACCACGATGGTGGTCCCCTCGGCGTTGAGTTCGCGGATCAGGTCGATGACCGCACCCGTGGACTTGGAATCCAAGTTGCCGGTGGGTTCGTCAGCCAGCACGAAAGCCGGTCGATGGACCAGGGCGCGGGCCACAGCTACCCGCTGACGTTCACCGCCTGACATTTGATTGGGAGTGTGGCCCAGGCGATGACCGAGGCCCACTCGACTCAGGGCTTCCCGTGATCGGTCCCGGCGTTCGGCCAGCGAGACACCCTGATAGAGCAGGCCGTTGGCCACATTGTCCACCGCCGTCATGCCCTCCAGCAGGAAGAACTGTTGGAAGACAAAGCCGATCTTGCGGCTGCGAACGCCGGCCACCTCGTTGTCCGACTGGCGGGCGGTGTCCACACCGTCGACCCGGACCACGCCATGGGTTGGCCGGTCGAGCGTGCCCATGACGTTCAGTAGCGTCGATTTCCCACTACCCGATGGGCCGATCACGGCCACCAGCTCGCCGTGGTCAATCCGCACGCTCACGTCGTCGAGGGCCCGCACCGGTGGTTCGCCCGGGAACTCTTTGACCACCTGTTGTAGTTCGAGAGCGGCGGTCATGAGGGCACCACCACGGCGGTGCCGGGCTCGATACCGGTGACCTCGACGAAACCATCGGCGAACATGCCGGTCTCCACCGCCACGAACGAGGTTGAGGTACCGTCGACGATTTCAACGGCGTAGCCTCCGTCGCCGGTGGCCACCAGGGCACTGGCCGGTACCACCGTGACCCCGGCGGCCAACTCGTCGACCAGCTTGACGATGACATCGAGCTCGTTGAGTCCGGCGTAGGCGTCGGGCACGGTGGCCAGGGCGATCTCCACCGCCAGGGTGGGTTCGGCGTCGGGGTTGGTCGGGTTGAGGGTTGAGGAGGTGGCGACACTGGCCACGGTTCCCGGATGTAGCGAGTCGTCAGGGAACTCGATGTCCACCGTCTGCCCTTCGCTGAGCCTGTCCTGTTCGGCCACGTTGATGGCGGTGAGCACCACTCGTCCGCCCGACCCGTCGCTGGGGTTCCAGGTGAACAGTTCGGAGCCGCCGGCAACGTCTTCTCCGTCTCGTTCCGTTATGTCGCCAATGGCGGTCCCCGGTTTGATGACGACGATCTGGTCAAGGTCGAGATCGCCGTCGATCACTTGGTCTTCCCAGGTTTCCTGGAGGTCTTCCTCCCACGCTTCGATGGCCTCGGCGGTCAGCTCGTCGAACTCATCGTCGGGGATGAGTTCGCCTCGGGCGTCATAGCCGAGGTTCACCAACATCTCTTCCACCACAAGCACGTCGTCGCCGTCGTCCACCCCATCGTTGAGAGCACGATCAATCGCTTCGTCGGTGACGATGGCGGTCACCGGCAGGTCATCGGCGGTGAACAGCACCTGCCCGGACGTGATCGGCCCGGTCCCGACTTCAAGTTCGACCACTCCCGGTCGGGGGTTGTAAAAGGCTTCGGTGGTGTCGCTGATATTAAGCCCCATCATCGGCGCGCCGACCTGCACGATGTCACCGACTGCAATGTTGATACCGGTGGCGATGGCCGAGCCGCTGGTGACCACGACCATGGTGGGGTCGACACTCCCGGTCTCTTCCACGTCGAGGTCGGCCTGCCACCGCTGCACCGCATTGGTGGTTGCGGCGTCGAACACGCCGTCGACGACAAGTCCGGTGTCGACCTCGCCACTTTCGTCAGCATTGGCTGAATCATCAAGGTGATATCCGAGCGAGGCGAGGTTGGCCTCCAACACCATTACGTCGTCACCTTCGCTGCCGTCGCTCAGCGTCCGGTAGAGGGGGATGTCGCCGTAGAACAACACCGTCGGAACAGCGTTGATCTCGTATAAGACGTCGCCTCGTTCCAGTTGTCGGCCGTCGTCGACGATGGCGGTCACTGTGCCGTTGGCGGCCAAGGCAACGGTGCGGCTGTCGGCGTAGGTCAACGTGCCGTCGAGGTCGGTGTACTCAATGAGGTCTTGCTGTTGAGCGGTCACTGCGGAGATGGTGACCGGTTGCTGACCGTCCGCTGCCGGGGCATCGCCTTCGGACTCGCCGCCGAGCACGCCGGATGCGATCAAGCCGTAGGCTCCGGCTGCCAGCGCGGTCACTACAACAGCCCCGGTGGTCAGAGTGGACATCAGTTTCCTCCCTGTCCGCCGATGCCGGCTGCTCCAAAGACTTCCTGCTGGCATTGGGCGATGTCGCCGGCGTTGGCCGGGTCGGTCGGGTCGAAGACACCGGCAAACATGCCACCGGGTCCGTCCGGTCCAGGGGTGATGCCTCCGCTGAAGTCCGGGTCGTTGATCTCATGGCCGAGACCTCGGAGGCACTGAGCGAAGGCCAACAAGTTGTCTTCGATTTCGGATTGGTCGAGGTCGGCGCCCGGCAGGAAGCTGGCACCGGCGATGAGGTCGCCGCAGGCGTCGAGCGCGGTGTCGATAGTGGCCCGATCCAGATCGGGCATGGCCGGCTGATTGGCCTGAAGATCAATGGAACCGTCAGCGTTGACGGCCGGGTCGGCGAACTCCGGCATGCCGTTGTCCCGCATGCACTCGGCGAACTCCAAAGCCATCTCCTCATCGGAGGTGTCTGCCGAGGAGTCGTTGCCTGACGTCGGTCCTTCTTCGTTGGTGTCGGCGTTCTCGTCGACAGCCTGTCCGTCAATCTCAATGATCGGTGTAGCGGAGGCGGTCTCTTCGCTACCTCCACATGCGGAGGCCACGAGCATGACCCCCAGTGCTAGCGCCAGAGTGTTTCTCACCCTTCCGTCCTTTCCTGTTGACTACCTCATACGACGTAGTGGGATACAGACGAGGGTGCCGACTGGGCTTCAAGGACTGTTTAAACCGACCTGTGGGTTTCCTGAAGTTGATTGGGCACGGTCTGTAAGCCAGGTGTCCATGACCTCGGCTTCCATGGGCCGGGCGTACCAGTAGCCCTGGGCCATATTGCAACCCAGGGACGACAGTCGGGTGGCATCTTCGGCGGCCTCCACCCCTTCGGCCACCACCGTAAGGCCGAGCATGTGCCCAAGCTGCACGCTGTACTCCACGATGGCTGCACCTTCGGGGTAATCCAGGTCGCTGACGAACTGACGGTCGATCTTCAACTCGTTCACCGGGAGTGATCGCAGCACGGCCAGCGACGAGTAATCGGTTCCGAAGTCGTCGATGGAGATGCGTACGCCTCGGCCGCGGAGTTGCTGGAGAACCTTGCGAGCTGCTTCCGGGTCGTCGGCGATCGTGGTTTCGGTGATCTCCAATACCAGTCGCTCGGGCGGAATCTCGTATCGGGTCAGCGTCCGACCGATCATGTCGGCCAGTTCGGCATCGTGAAGACCCCGGGCCGAGACGTTGACGGCGACATGCAGATCATGGCCGTCGTCGAGCCACGTTCGCAGTTGAGCTAGCGACTGCTGCAGGACGACTCTGGTGAGATCTTTCATCATGCCGCTGCGTTCGGCCAGCGGAATGAACTCGTCCGGAGGAATGAGACCGTGCTCCGGGTGCTGCCAACGGACGAGGGCTTCCATGCCGGAGACCTGATCGCTGCCCAGGTTGATCTTCGGCTGGTAGTACACCACCAGCTCATTCGAGACCGCTTTGCGTAGCTCGCCGGCCAGCGCCAGCTGCTGCCGGTTGGTGTGATCGTTCGTCGGGTCGTACAGCATGCAGCCGGCGCCACTTCGCTTCGACTCGTACATGGCGATATCGGCCCGCTGCAGCAGCGTGACAATGTCGTCCCCGTGGTCCGGCGACATGGCGATGCCCACGCTTGCCCCCACTTCCAGCCGGAGTCCTTCGGTCTCAAACGGGGTTTCGACCGCGGCGGCGATCTTGTCGGCCATCGCCATGGCCGCTCTCCCGTCGACGCCGTTCAGTAGTAGAGCGAATTCGTCTCCACCCAGTCGGGCCACGGTATCGGTAGAGCGCAGCGTGGCCCGCAGCCGTTGTCCGATCTCAATGAGGAGGAGGTCGCCGTGGTGATGGCCGAGCGTGTCGTTGATCTCCTTGAAGCGGTCAAGGTCTATCACCACCACCGCCAACGGACGATCGCTGCTTCGACGCAACCGATCGTTGACCTGCTCGGTGAACAGCGTTCGGTTGGGTAACCCGGTCAGGGCGTCATGATGGGCTTGATGTTCGTTCTCATCGGCCTGACGTCGCAGCGTGGCTGAGGCGTTGGCCACAATCCGGAACAGCACGGCATACAGCAACACCAGGGCGGCCAACAAAACGAAGTAGAGCTGTCGAGCTTCGGCGTCGATGACTTTGGCCACCGGATCGTACGGCACCGAAGTGCGTAGCACCCCAACCGGTTCGCTCGAACCCAGCGAACCGAACCGGATTGGTTGATATACCTGGACCAGCGTTTCGTGTCGGCTTAGAGAGGATCCGGGTTGGACGACACATCGGCCACCACCGCCAACGAGTCGCCGGTGATGGCTTGGTCGACCTGTTCCGGCATGGCTTGGCTCGGGCCGATCAGGCGGGTGTCGGAGGCGAACACCACGTTGTCGTTCAAGTCCCACAGGGTCACTTCGACAACGTCCATGCGGGCGAAGTTGGACAGCATCGCCAATTCAAGCGCCCGCACCCGTTCCGGTGTCAACCCGTCCCGCAGTTCGCTTGGACCGATTTCGCTCTGCAGCCCCAGTCGGGCGACCACTTCGGCTTGAGCGATGCTGCCTGACAGGATCTGGCGTTCAACCGATGTTCGCAGCATCTGGCCGACGACAAAACCGATCAACGCCATGGCCAGTAGCGCAACCAAACCGAATTTGGCCAGCAGGCTGCTGCCGCCCACCGCCTTTTTCAATGCGTCCCGGAGGCCGGCGCCGCGTCGGTTCGGTTTCGGTTCTAATGTCACCGGCCTGGAGTCGACTAGTTGCCGGCTGGATCGTCCAGCAAACCGCCGGCTAGGTCGAGGCGAGCCTGCTCCAACGCTTCGGCCGCAGCCGCTGGAACGTCGGC
>JAHDFR010000163.1 GCA_020628065.1 Acidimicrobiales bacterium | reverse complement strand
ACCTGCCTGCTCATTTATGAGTGGATCGACGGTTGTCGACGTCGAAGAGGATGAGGATGAGGAGGAGGAGGAGGAGGAAGAAGAAGATGATGATGGGGACGAGCCCGAAGACTCCGACATAGCAGAGGCGATGGTTGTCGAGGGCGACGTGGCGTCGTCGGACATCTGGTCGTCGGTGTCACCGGTCGCCGGTCCGGAAGAGGTCTGACCGGGTTCGATCACACCGGTGGCCGGCAGGTCGATCGACTGCTCCGGCGGAGCCTCGACGGTCGCCGTCGAATCTTCGGTGTCACTTGCCGAAGTCGCCCCCGACGGGTCGGACTGAGGTTGACCGGATGGCGTGGAGTCAATGGCCGGCGTTGAAGAGGAGGTAGAGGTGGTCGTCTTCGACTCAACGCTGGGGTTCGAGTTCACGTCCTCGCTCTGAGCGGACACAGGAGCCACCCACAACCAGCCGTAGCCGCCGGCCGCCAAAACTGCGACCAAACACAACACAGCGACGTGACCAATAACTACCAGAACCGTAGACCGCAACGAACCCATCAGGTGACCATCGGCTGAGGCGACGGCATTTTGACCTACAAGCTTCCCCTCCGGCCCCGGCGAACCGATGAGCTTCGTTTCCCCGGCTTAGTCTCGCTGGCTACAGGTGATGGGCGTCCCCGGCGGTGAGGCGGTGCCTCTCGCCCCGCTGGCCGATTACGGCCAGCGCCCCGTCATCATCGACACCGATAGCGGTGCCCACCACCGTTTCGCTGGCTGTTTCGAAACGAACGGTGCGGCCGAGCGTTGCGCACCGAGATCGATAGGCGTCCAGGACCGCCGGTGGGTCTTCTATCGCCGCCAGGCGGGCTTCAAGCGCCCGAAGGTAGCCCCCGAGGATCTGGTCCCGTGACACCTTCGGCGAGCCGCCTGGGCCCCCGGAAACAACGTCTTCCAAGGTCGCAACCCGACTGGCAACGTCGTTCGGCATCGACGGAGCCCGACGGACATTCAGCCCCATCCCGATAACCGCTCCGAACGACGAGGATCCGATGTCAGGCGACACCTCGACCAGAATGCCGGCCAGCTTCCGTTCACCCAATGTCGGGACGAGTACGTCGTTCGGCCACTTCAGCACCACCAAATCGGTGGAGCCGGTCAACCCGTAACGACCGCAAAGTTCTCCCACTGCATCGGACACGGCCAGACCAACGGCGAAGGGAAGCACCGGCAAGGACCGGCGTGGAACCTGCCAATAGACCGACGACAGCAAAGCGGTTCCCGGTTCATCCAACCAGGTCCGATCTTGACGGCCTTTTCCCGACCGCTGATGGTCGGTAATCAGAACAGTGCCTGGTGCGGCGTCGCCCGAGGCTACCAGTGCAGCCAAGTCGGCATTGGTTGACCCCGTAGCCGGTGAGTGCCACACCTCAAAGTGGACCGGGACGTCCAAGGCTCCACGGGTCTTAGCGTCGTCAGGCCAGTTGTGCGATTGATAACCCAAGGACAGAAACATGGACAGAAGCGGCTCACCCATCGGCACCGGGGAGCCGACGGAAGAGATCTCTTGATCAAGAGTTCGGCGTTCACCGGTCACGATGTCTACATTAGGCACGTGTTTACCAAAGTGCTGATAGCCAACCGGGGCGAGATAGCCGTTCGAGTCATTCGGGCCTGCCAGGAAATGGGGGTGGCCACGGTTGCCGTGTACTCCGAGCTGGACAGGGAGTCCATGCACGTTCGCATGGCTGACGAGGCGTTCGCGCTCGGCGGCGAGACAGCGGCCGAAAGCTATCTGAACACTGAGGCGATACTGGACGCCATCGAACGCTCAGGAGCCGATGCCGTTCATCCCGGCTACGGCTTCTTCAGCGAAAACGCCGACTTCGCCCGAGCCATCACCGAACGCGGGGTCACCTTCATCGGGCCTCCACCCGAGGCTATCGAGGTCATGGGTGACAAGGTGTCAGCCCGAGCAGCGGCGGAGAAAGTCGGGGTCAGCGGCGTTCCCGGCAATACCGCCTTTCTGACGGGGCCGGACGCAGTGGTGGCCTTCGGCGAAGAACACGGCTGGCCTGTGGCCATCAAGGCCGCCTACGGCGGCGGTGGCCGGGGAATGAAAGTGGTGCACGGACCGGACGAAGCGGGTGAGGCGCTAGAAGCGGCGCAACGGGAGTCGCTGGCTTACTTCGGCCGGGACGAGTGCTACCTCGAGAAGTACCTGACCAACCCACGCCACGTGGAAGTTCAGGTTCTTTGCGACACTCACGGAACCGCTCTCTACCTGGGCACCCGCGACTGCTCCGCTCAGCGACGGCACCAGAAACTCATCGAGGAAGCTCCAGCTCCTGAGCTGAGCGACCAGATTCTCACCGCCATGGGCGAGGCGGCCGTAGCCGTTGCCCGAGGATGCGACTACACCAACGCCGGGACCGTCGAGTTTCTCTACGAGGACGGCAACTTCTATTACCTGGAAATGAACACTCGCCTACAGGTGGAACACCCGGTAACCGAGATGGTGACCGGTGTTGATCTCGTCGAGCAGCAGTTGCTGGTAGCGGCCGGCGAAAAGTTGACGATGACCCAGGACGAGGTCACCACAACAGGTCACGCCATCGAAGTCCGCATAAACGCCGAGGACCCCGCAGGTGGTTCCTTCCTTCCCTCCCCCGGGCCGGTGACCAGCCTCAGCACCCCTTCCGGCTTCGGTGTTCGCTGGGACGGCGGCTATCAGGCAGGCGATGAGATAAGCCAGTTCTACGACAATCTTGTCGGCAAGCTTGTCTGTTGGGGTCGGGACCGCGATACCGCCATTAAACGGACGCTCCGAGCCCTCGGCGAGCTCCAAGTGTCAGGAGTCAAGACCACGATCCCGGCCGATATCGCCATCTTGGCCCACAACGACTTCGTCAACTGCACCCACTCCACCAAGTGGGTTGAAGAAACGCTCATGCCCCTAGTCGATCTCGCTGACGGCCATGACGCCAGCATCGAGACCAACGAAGATGCAACCGACACCGAGCCGAAGATCAAGCGCACAGTGGACGTCGAAGTCAACGGCAAGAAGTTCACGGTGAACATGTGGGTGCCCGAGTCGGCGGCCACTGCGCAGCCGGCTTCAGCCACCCGGGCACGCAAACGAGCATCTGGCGGTGCGGCTTCGGCCGGAACGGGCTCCGGCCAGGTAACCGTCCCTATGCAGGGAACGGTAGTAAAGGTCGTGGCTGAAGTCGGTCAGGAGGTTGCGGTAGGCGACACCGTCTTGGTCCTCGAGGCGATGAAGATGGAGAACAACGTCACCGCTGAGAAAGCCGGAACCGTCTCCGAGATTCGTGTTGAGGCCGGCCAGTCCGTGAGCGGTGGCGACGTGGTGGCGATCATCGAATAAACGCGGCGACGGGCTTCGCCGGCCGGTGTTGGATCAGGAGGGTCCGGCTACTCCGCCGCCTCCGACAGCACCTCGGCCAGTGCCGGGTGGACGAACAGCGACTCCATGAGATCTCGAACTGTCAGCCCGGCGGTAACGGCCAGAGCCAATACAGAGATCAACTCAGCTGCATGTCGCCCGACGATTGATCCCCCCATGACAACACCGGTTGCCGGGTCGGAAACGATCTTGACAAAGCCACGAGAGTCGTTGTTGATCAACGCCTTGGCCGAGACCGAGAACGGCACTTTGGTGACTCTGATCTTACGACCTTCGGCAAAGGCGTCGGCTTCGGCAATACCGACATCGGCGATCTCCGGGTCGGTGAAGATGGCCGATGCCGCCTTGTCGTAGTCGAGGTGACGGTGAGGCGCAGCGTGCAGACCCATGGCGTGCTCGGCTATCTTTCGCCCCTGCACCGAAGCCACCGACGAAAGCGGAAGCTTGCCGGAAAGATCACCGGCGGCATAGATGTGGGGAACGCTCGAGCGAAGGTTGTGGTCGACTTTGACGTATCCCCACTCCTCCTCGACGCCAGCGGCATCCAAACCAAGATTGTCGGAGTTCGGGATCGACCCGATGGCCAACAGCACGTGGGAACCGTCGGCAATTCGACCGTCGTTACACGCTACTCTCACGCCGTCATCGCTGACCTCGATGCTCTCGGCCCGTGCCCCGATCAGAAGGTTGACGCCTCGGTCGAGAAAGCTCTGTTCAAGGACGGCGGCCACTTCGGGGTCTTTCTCCGGCAGCACCTGCCGGCGGGACACCACCAGCGTCACTTCTGACCCGAACGAGTTGAACATGTGAACGAATTCCACCCCGGTCACGCCGGACCCGACAACGATGAGGTGCTTGGGGAGCTCGGGTGGTGGATACGCATGCCGGGTGGTGAGGACCCGTTGACCGTCAATGGGTGCCCAGTCCGGGACCCTTGGCCGCGACCCGGTCGACAGAACGACAATGTCCGCCCGTAAGGTCTCCACCTCACCGGTGTTGTGGGTTACCTCCACATCATTCGGCCCGGTCAAACGGCCTGTGCCTTCGATAAGCCGTACACCCTGGCTTTGCAGCAGCGACGTCATCGAGTCTTCCAGCCGATGTTCGATATCGGTGATGCGCTTGCGCAGAGCCTCGAAGTCGAGCTGAACGTCGACGGTGGCCAAACCCATCTCGGAGGCGTCGTTCATGGTGGCCATTGCGCTGCCGGTGGCGATCATTGCCTTGGATGGAACGCAGTCGAGTAGGTGGGCCGCCCCACCGACGATGTCTCGCTCAATGAGTGTCACCTTGGCCCCGAGCCGAGCGGCGTGGGTGGCGCAATTGGTTCCGGCCGGTCCGCCTCCGATGATCACGAAATGTTTCGGAGGCTGGGAATCGTTGGTGGTTTCGATGGGATCCATGCTCTGACTTTCTTGGAGCCTTCACCCCTGCTTGGTGCCTTTGGGTTACAGACAACCGGCCGCCTGTTGTGGCGACAGGGGGTTCCACCGGGTCGCTCACCCGACGGACGGTACCGACCATATCGGATGAAGGATGCCTGCTATGACCAATCTCGGGCTGGGGTGGCCGACGTCGCCTGCCGGGGCCGGTTGAACATCGACCGCTTTCAACCGCCGGAGCGGGATTCAACCAGTCGTTCCAAACGAGAAAGGCGCTTGTACATCTCGTACATGGCGACGTAGGCCATGTCGTGCACCTCGTCGGAAGAGTACTCCTGACCGACGTCTTCCAGCTGGGCCACGTCGGACTCGCTTGGTGGAGCGAAAACCCCGTGGTCGTCCGGTAGCTCCGGAAAGTACTGTCGCCTAAGTCGTTCGTTGGCCTCGGCGTACTGATCCACTATTGCCTGGCGTTGCCCGAGAGTCAGCAGGATCGAGCCGGGATAATCCTTGTAGGCCTTCTCTCCCAGCAGTTCTTCCAGGAAGGTGTAGAAGCGGTGATCGTGTGGGCTTTCAAACAGTACGTCCCGGTAGGTGTTGGCCAGGCGGTTGAAGCGCTCGTGCAGCGTTCGGTTGGCGGCGGCGACCGCCTGATACCGGTCGACGTCCAAACCAGCTTGGTGGGCGAAGTCGGCCACCACATCGCCCCGGGTCAAGCGATCACGGGCAAAGACTCGGACCGAAAGAGCATCATCGCCGTAGGTCACCCGCCAAGGCTCAAGTCGCTTGTGCCAATCCAATGATCCTCGCACCTTGTCGGCGTAGGCCTCGAAGCTCTCGAATCGCTTGAGGTGCCACTGTTGCCAGGCCGAGACCATGAGGTCATCCTGGCGCCGCACATAAGCCACGACGCTGATGTCAAAGTTCGAGGCGCTTGGGGCGAAGAGTTGGTGGAAGCCCCTGGGATTGACGAGATTTTCCGCACTGATAATCAGGGTGTGCCAACCGTTGGTGTCCATCTGACGACCGAGCTCCGTCAGCTTCGACGTGACTTCCTCTTCGAAACCATCGGTTCCCATACCGTAGTTGAACAGGCGCAGCTGATTGCCCCGCTGATGGCTGGTCAGATCAAGATCCACACCGGGAATCACGACCCCGTCCTCTCTCAACGCCGAGGCATTGGTGGCCAGAAAAGATTGGATGGCGGAGCTGCCACACTTGCCAGATCCGATATGGAGGACCATCCGAGGCCGATCAACCTTGGCTCGGTGGCTGTCGACTCGATCAATCTGCAGCCGCGTATCGGTCATGAGCTTTGCCCGATCGCCGCACCTCGCCCCACCTCGACCAGCTCGGTGGAGTCACCCCATGTCCAGGTCAACCGGTCTGAGCAGAGATCATCAACGGTGATTGGGGCCCGTCGCCAGATACGACCGTTCCGTTGGAACCGGCTTGTACGCCAGCGATCGTCGGCCATCTCCGGTGGTGTCGGCGGATATTCATCACAGTCCCGACCGGTATTGTTGGGATTCTCGTAGGGGTCGAAGTACATGGTCGGCCGCCAGCGGGCGTGAACGTGATCCAACTCCCACTGATGGGTCGACGGATTGCGTGAGCTCGATTCAAGATGTGTCACCACGTTGTCGTTGTCAACCATTGACCGGAAGCCGGCCATCTGCAGTTTGAAACACAGATCGACGTCATTGAACGCCAATGGAAGATCGGTGCAAAAGCCGCCGACGTGCTCAAACTTGAAACGTTCGACCGCCATGCAGGCTGCAGTAACGGCGCTGCAGTTCAGTTGGACGATCAGTGATCCCCGAACACCGTTGTGCGAAGCGTCAAACCCGGAATAACGGTGCGACACATGGCCTTCCCGGGCCCACACGCCTGTGTGCTGCAGTCGACCATCTTCGTACAACAGCTTCACGCCAACAGCCCCGATTTGGGGATGGGTGGCGTACATCACCAACCGATCTAGCCAGTCCCGGTTGACGATCTCGGTGTCATCGTTGAGGAAGACCAGCACTTCGCCGCTGGCCTGGGCCGCCCCCAAATTGCAAGCCTGGGAATAGTTGAACCGACGATTGTCCTGAACAAGTCGATGCGGCCGACCCAGGAGCAGTTGACCGACTTCGTGCTGCAGCTCCATGTCGGAGTTGCGGTCAAAAACAACAACAATCTCGATGTTGGGGTAGTCGGTCTTGGTCAGCGAGTCCAGGGCGAGGTCAACGAGCCGCTGTCGGCGACCGCGGACAACGCGGGACGACCCACCGGTGGGGATGATGATGCTGACGTTGGGGTGTCGGTCCAAACGGGGCGCCAGCGCCGCCACGACGGATTGGCGGTTGATCAACCCGTCATCGACGACACGCTCCTCTACAACCTGACCGGGAAATCGGGTGCGGATCAGGTGCTCTTGAACAACAGCGGCCAGCGAGCCATCGGTTTCAGCTCTCCCCTCGATCTTGGCCACATTAACCAAGATCGCCGGAATATGAACGATGCATTCGGCCTGCTCCGCCACTCGAAGCGAAAGGTCGTAGCGGGCCGACATGCCGTACTCGGCTCGTAGACCGCCGACCTGCTTCACCAGGTCACGGCGGTACATAACCGCTTCGCCCAGGTAGTCCTGCACCCGCAACCGGTCAGGAGAGAACGACGGTTTGTAGAAGCCGTTTCCTCGCCGTCCGTCACCGTCGACGGTGTCCTCGTCCCCGTAGATCAGACCGGGCAGACCGTCGATTGATGCCAGCTCACCTCCCGAGCGGTATCCGTGTCGTTCCATCTCGGAACAAACAACCGAGACGGCGTCAACCGCTATCGAGGTTCCGGCATCGATGACCATGACGTAGTGTCCGCTGGCAGAGGCAATCGCCGCCGACCAACCCTCGGCAACCGCACCGTGAAACGGCACCACAACGGCGGTGGAGTATCCGCCTCGCCCCACGTTCACGCCGACTCGTCGGGCCAGAGCCTCGACCTCCGGCAAAACCGTGGGGCCGACAGCGACAACCAACTCCCAGGCCACGCTCGACTGCCGGGCAACAGAGGAGACAGTCGTCTCCAACATTGAAACCGCCGCCAGCGAGTCGGCAGCGGTCACGATGGTCACCACCGGCAGGCGTTCGACAACGCCTGTCGACCCGTCGCCGCTCGCCATCAAACTCATGTCTGGGAGTCAGAGGCCCGACCGGGGGCTTTGGCCATGGTGGCCGCCCCGACCGTTCTGGCCAAAGATCCCAGCTTGCGTCGAACGCCGTCGCCATCGCCATCTCTAACCAGCGAGCGCAGATGCTCGTTCTCGGCGACGTACACATGTACCTGATGTTCCAATTCAGCCACTCGGGCCCTGGCCGCAGCCTGTTCGGCTTGAGCACCGCGGAGCGCATCCACGGCTTCAAGCATGCGCTGATACGCCTCATCTCGTTGGCTGACCAATTCGGCCACCTCTACGGGTAGTCGACCGTCGCCGACGACGTCGGACGTTGCTGTCGAGACAGAGGACGCAGCGAACGATTCGGTTGCAGAAACCGTGTCCGTCGGCGACCCTGCGGCGGGAGGGTTCGCTCTGTTTTGCACTAGGCCGAGTCTAGTGGAACGGGCCGGCAATGATTGGCAAACCCAACTCAGACCGAGCCAACGAGTCAGCGCAACGGCGGCCAAGACGCTGCTCAGGGTTTCCCTCAGGCAACGGCCCAGAGACTACCGTGAACGCATGAGTTCAGATGGCGCACCGACAACTCCTGGCACCGGCGATCCAAACCCCGCCGACAGGGCGAACGGGCTGACCCAATGGGCCGAGCAGGCCTCCGCCGAGCTCCGCGGCCGCCAAGTGGAAGACCTGACCACCACCACCCCCGAGCAGATCTCCATCAAGCCCCTTTACACCGGTGACGATCTTGACGGGCTTGATCACTTGGACTCACTTCCCGGCTCGCCTCCATACCTGCGCGGTCCGCGGGCGACCATGTACACAAATCGCCCGTGGACGGTCCGGCAGTACGCAGGGTTCTCCACCGCCGAGGAATCAAACGCCTTCTACCGAAGGAACCTGGCCGCCGGCCAGATGGGGCTGTCGGTGGCATTCGATCTAGCCACCCACCGCGGGTACGACTCCGACCACGAGCGAGTGGTGGGCGACGTCGGCAAGGCCGGTGTCGCCATCGACTCCGTAGAAGACATGAAGATCCTGTTCGACGGCATCCCGCTCGATCAGATGTCGGTGTCGATGACGATGAACGGCGCGG
>JAHDFR010000397.1 GCA_020628065.1 Acidimicrobiales bacterium | reverse complement strand
CGTCGGGCCTGATTGATCATGTTGCCCCAGGTCGACTGGGGAAGCTGCACGCTCAGTCCAAGGAACGACAGCGAACCTTCGACCACTACTACGAAGGCGGCCGCCACCATGGCGTAGGCCAACAGCGTGGGTAACACGTTGGGGATGATCTCCCGCATCAGGATTTGGCGGCGCCTGGTTCCGATGGCCTCGGCGGCCAGGACGAACTCCCGATTGGAAATGGCCAGGCTGTTGGCCCGGGCCACCCGGGTGTAGGCCGGGATTGACAGCACACCGATGACGAAGCTGATGAGCCCCAGGCTACGAACCTCGAATACCGAGACCAGGGCCAGTAGAAGGACCAAAGCGGGGAAGGCCAGGATGACGTCGATGACACCCATGGCCACCGTTTCCAGCCGTCCTCGGACATAGCCCACCAGCGAACCGATGAAGCCGCCGATGATGACGCCGAAAGCGGCCGAGACCCCGGCCACGATGAGGCTGACCCAGGCACCATGGACCAGCCGGGCGAAGGTGTCGCGGGCGATGGCGTCGGTTCCCAACCAGTGACTGGCCGACGGGCCCTCAAGTGGCTCACCGGTTCCGAACGTTCCGGTGTCGGGATCGAAGTTGTTTGTCTGCAGGTTGGGGTCCTGGAGGGGGAGGGCCCCGCCGAACACGCTGGTGTCCAACTTGGCGTAGATCGCACCGAAGACCACCAGACCAAGCCAGATACTGGACAGCTTGACCAGAACCGGCATTTCAGCGAACCAGGCGAACCTGGAACTTCGAACTGGAGCTTCCCCCGCCCCGGCCGGTATCGGCAAGGCCTCTGGAGCTGCTGTGGAACCGATGACCGACATTGTCAGCTCCTCCTGATCCGGGGGTCGACCAGCGCGTAGAACAGATCGACCACGGTGTTGATGACCACGTACACCACGGCGATGAACACCGTGATGCCCTGGATGACGAAGATGTCTCGCTGGCTGATGGCGTTGATAAGGCGGAAGCCCAGGCCGGGAATGGCGAAGAGCGTTTCGATGACGACTGTGCCACCCAGCAGCGCTCCGAAGTTGATGCCCAAGATGGTCATGAGACTCAGCGAGCTCGGCCTCAGCGCATGACGGAGAAGAATGAACCGATCGCTCAGGCCTTTTGCCTTGGCCGCCAGCACGAAGTTCTCTTGCAACGTGGCGATCATGTCGGAGCGCACCAGTCGGGAGAAGATGGCCATCTGCGTCATGGCCAAAGCGGTGGCTGGCATGATCGACGTCTTGAGGTTGTCCCACACACCGTCGCTAAGGCGGCTCCAGTTCGAAGCCGGTAACCACTCCAACGTGACCGAGAACAGCCAAATCAACAAGATGCCGGTGATGAAGTTCGGGACCGACAATGCCACCTGGGCGAAGGCCGAGGTTGCGGTGTCAGGCCAGCGGGACTCCTTGTAGGCCCCCAGCACGCCCAGGGGTATGGCCAGAACG
>JAHDFR010000162.1:7519-9147 GCA_020628065.1 Acidimicrobiales bacterium | reverse complement strand
TCCAGGTGTGGATGCGCAACGGCGACTACCACGAGATCAACCTCAAGGAGTGCCATGCCTGGACCCGCGAAGGCTGTAATCACTGTCCGGACTTCGCCGCCGAGCACGCCGACATCTCAACCGGCGGTATCGGCAACGAGACCGACTGGACACTCACAGTGGTTCGTACCGAACTTGGACGGGCCATCATTGAGGCCATGATCAAAGACGGCGTCATCGAAACCCGTCCCGGTGATGACGACCCGGCGGCCATCGCTTTGATGCACCGGTTGGCGGAGAAGAGCCGGGCTCGTTGGCCCGAGTGGGCCAACACCGAAGTCAGGGTTGGCCTGACCAAGAAGTAGCCGAACCGCGGTTCCATCAACTCGCTACCCGGTAGGCCCGGTAGCCGTTAGGCCCGCTACCCGTAGCCATTTAGCCCGCTACCCGTAGCCGATTAGAATGTCGGCGATACGGGTGGCCATGTCGTGGGCGAAGGCTTCGGTTACCCCGATCGGGGTGGCCGAGATCTCCTCGTTGAAGTGGTTGGTAACGGTGGCCCGTCCGTCGTCCGAGATGCCGATATACGTGGCGCACCCGTCGGGGACCGATGAACGGTCCATGCCCAAGACGATGAGGCCGGAGTCCGGCCCGGCATCGCCCAGTGATAGTCCGGCCGGCTCCAGATGTTCGGACCCGTCCACCACCGACAGTTGATAGTAATCAGTGTGCCCGTCGGTGCCGTTGGCGGCACTTGAACGAGTTGGCGACATCAGTTCGGGCAGTGACTTCGTCCACTGCCAATCGTCCACCCGGTCCCGGCCGGTGACTACGGAGAATCGGGCCGCTCCGGGGGCTGACAGCGCGGCCAGGGACAGCACGGCGTGTCGGCAGGCTGCCAGGGTGGCGGCCCGGCCACCGAAGATGGCGATCGGCCCCTGAGTGATGCTGGCGGTCACCGGAACCCACGGCAGAACGCTCATTTGGTTGACTTGCTCGTGAAGCTCTTCGGGGATGCGGCTCGGGTCGTCAAACTTGGGCTGCCAGGGGATGACGGCGTATCCAACGCTGTAACGGCCGAAGAATCTGTGTTCTCGATCCCGCTCCCAAAGGCCGGGGTCCATGAGAGTCAGGCGGCTCTTCAACTCCTCGGGGTCGGGGTGGGTCAGCCGGTGTCGCTCAGCCACTTGATGGCGGGTTTCGGCAATGGCGCTGAACAGTTCATCGGCGCCGCTGTCGATGGTCATGTCGCCAACGGTGATGGCCCGGGGGGCGCTCATCACCACTTCGGCTCGTTCCAAAGCCGACACGCTGGTGGCGGCGCGAATGGGGCGAACGGCGAAACATGCGCTTCCCACGCTGAGGATGCCGTTGCCAACGAAGGTTGGTTCCTCCACGGTGGTTTCGTTGACAATGGCCGGAGCGGAGCCGGGGAGGACGATGACCCGGCCGTCGTCGGTTACCCGAAGCACAAAGGACGCGGAACCGTCGTCTTGGGCGTCAGATGATGTTGTTGTTTCGCTGAACTGAAACGACTTGCCGGGAGGCAGCGTCATTGATGATCCCGAGGTGAGCCCGGCTATCTGGCGCATTTCCAGGGCGAACGGGATTGGTTCTGGCTCGATCGGCTCCAGCGGTGTCACCGGCTC
>JAHDFR010000162.1:1742-7419 GCA_020628065.1 Acidimicrobiales bacterium | reverse complement strand
CCGCTGGGCCGCCCATCAGGGTTGGATCCTCGGAGTCTCGAGGGACATCTTCGTCATGTTCGGACCAGGCACTCTGGTCGGAAGATGATTGCGGCTCGGCGTCTACTACTTCCTGTTGGGCTGAGTTCGTTTCATCCGCCTGCACTTCTTCATCGGCTGGCGTTTCGTTCGGAGCCGGGTCACCCGGGTCACCGCCCAACACGACCATCTCATGATCGCTGTGCTCGTCAGCCGGTTCATTGTCTTTGCCGCTGTCGTCTTGCCCGGCGTCGATATCGACGGCCTCCGCGGTGTCACTTTCGGTTGGGTCGGGGCCGGCAGCCGGTTGATCGTTTGAATCCAATCCGGACCAGTCATCGTCGGATACCGGTGCAACGTGACGCTCTGAGATGTTCTCACCGGAGTCGAGGTCCGGTAGGCCTTCCCAGTCGTCGAGGCTGGCCAGATTCTCTCTGACGTAGTCCAAGTCGTCGTTCGACCCGGCTGACGGCGATGACACTATCCGCGCCGAACTGACCGAAGGGATGTCTTCGGGAGAGGCGGATTCGTTGTCCGTGTCGTTGTCCACGGGATTGTGGTCCCAGCGTTATCGGTGTTCGAACTTGCAGGTTGACCGGGATGTCCCCGGTTGCCTGCGACTGGTCTGATTGTAGATGCGATACCTACAAAGGGCGTGTCATTGCCCGCCGTAACTGTTCACATTCGGCTCGAACGTGGCATTGGGCCATGTGGTCGTTGACCACTCCCATGGCCTGCATGGCGGCGTAGGCAGTTGTCGGGCCGACAAATCGGAATCCCCGCTTCTTGAGCTCCTTTGACAACGCTGTGGATTCCGGTGTGGTGGCGGGGACGTCGGACATGTGTTGCGGTGCCGGAGGTGATGGGTCCGGTTCATGCGACCAGATCACCCGGGCCAAGGTTGTCCCCTCATCCCAGAGGGCAACCATCTGCCTGGCGTTGTTGATGGTGGCTTCGATCTTGCCTCGATGGCGAATGATCCGGGCGTCATCCAGCAACCGTTCGACGTCGGCGTCGTCGAACTTGGCCACGGTGGCGGCGTCGAAGTTTGCGAACACCTCCCGGAAGGCTTCCCGCTTGCGGAGGATGGTTAACCAGGACAACCCGGACTGGAATCCTTCCAGGCAGATTTTCTCGAATAAGGTGCGCTCGTCGGTTGTCGGGCGACCCCATTCTCCGTCGTGATACACGGCGTAGATGTCGGGCTCGTGCCCCCACGAGCATCGTTTCCGGCCATCGTCTCCGACTTGCACATCGTCAGGTTCGGTCATCTCGGCCTTCCATTCGCTGCTGGTTTTCTGACTCGGTTTCGGTATCGAGTGTGGGTAGCTGGTCGGGCATGAGGGCCGTTCCGCTGCGGCGCTGTTCGTCGATGAGGTCCCTATCGCACGTCCAGCAGAAGTACTCCGATGTGGTCGAAACGATCGACAGCTGGGTGCCGCGGGACTTCTCGATCACGGCGACCGGGGCGGCGTACATGTCGGCCGACTCACAGCGTGGGCATCGAACCTGCGGGTCTCGTTGCCACACCGTTTCGCAGGCCAGGCAGCAGATGTTGATAAGGCCTGATTCCGTGGGCGTTCCCTGCAGGTCTTCGGATTCACCGCACTCGGGACAACTGATGTCGGCTGCCATGGACCGAGTGTAATGTCCGGGCTCTCGTTGGGTGCTCGGGAACCCGGGGACCGGCGCGGTAGTGTGGCCGGGTGCTTGTCGACGGCGCCCGCCAACCGTTCGATTCCGATCCTCCCAGTGGTCCGGCCGTACCTCCTCGGCGGCGGGGGCGACGCAAGTGGGTTGTCTTCGGCGTGGTGGCCGTCATCTTGCTCCCGCTGCTTTGGGGTTTGTGGCGATATCTCCAGTTCGACTTTGCCGAGGTCCCCGGCGTTGACCCGCCGGCTGATTGCCAGGCGGCCAACTGGTTATTGGTGGGAATCGACAGCCGTGAGGGCCTTGATGAAGACGAGTTCCTCGGCTCGGAGGAAATGGTCCCGGGTGCTCGAGCCGACACCATCATGGTCATCCGGGTCCAACCCGATCCGCCGTCAGTGGAACTGCTGTCTATCCCCCGTGATCTCTGGGTACCGATCGTCGGTTCTGGCGAATCCGGCCGGATCAACGGCGCCTTCAACGGCGGTGGTGGTCGGGAGCGTCTGGTTCGAACCGTTGAGCAGTCGCTGGCCATCAACATCCACCGCTACGCCGAAATCAACTTCTTCGGGTTTCAGGAGATGGTCGACGCCCTCGGAGGGGTGCCGGTGTGGTTTGAAACGCCGGCTCGCGATGTGGCCAGCGGCCTGGACATCGTTGACGCCGGGTGTCATGTGCTCACCGGGCCTCAAGCTTTGGCCTTTGCCCGGGCTCGACAGTTCGAGTCGTTCGAAAATGGCGAGTGGCGCCTCGACCCTACGGCCGACATCGGTCGAACGTCGCGCCAACGGCAGTTTCTTTCCGCTGTGGCCTCCTCCGCCTCCGAGCGCATTGGCTTAAGCGGAATCGGGGCCTTGAACGGAGTCCTTGGTGCCGCCGCCGACAACATGGTGGTGGCCGAGGGCACCGGCGTTTCCGATCTGCTCGGGTTGCTGCGTACCTTCGCCGGCGGGGGAGCACAGGTCAACACCCACGGCCTACCGGTGCAGGATGCGGTGACGTCGGGCGGCGCTCAGGTGCTCGAGTTGCGGACCGCCGAAGCTCAGGCCGTCCTCGACTTGTTCCGAACGCCGGATGAGGCACCCCCGCAGCCGGAAGGACTGTCCGGCGACCTGACGGTCCCGGAGACCCGAATCGTAACCGACGCCGATCTGGGCGAGGATCGTCGCTCGGAAGCCCTGATCGGCGTCAGCCAAACCGAGTGTTCGGCCGCCGGCTAGTTCCAGCCGGCAGCCGGCTCCGCGGCTATACCTAACTGGCCGGCGAACTCAGGGTGGCCGGGGTTGCCCCGTTTTCGTGGTTGGGCTCGTCCGGCCTTTGGATCGACAGACCGATCCGCAGCAGACCAAGTCCGACCACGAAGAACAGAAGCGAACGCCACAACGTGTCGACCGCCACCAGATCCACGGTCACCAATTTGACCACCGTCCCCGCCAACGTCATCAGCCCGAGCCCGAGCAGTTGGTTGGCACTGGCCGGAAGTAAAGCCGCCCCCGGGACTTGCCCTCCGTTCGCCACCTTTCGACCGGCCAACACTGCTGTCGTGCCCAGGGCGGCGTAGGCGAGCGAGACTGTCATTTGGCCTTGAGTCAATTGGCCGAGCACAGCCCAAAGCCACATCAGCAGACCGGTCCAGGCTACGGCAGCCGTTGTGGCGGCGGCAGCTCCAAGGTGGTGGCGAAAGACGACACCGGCGGCGGCAACCAGGGCAACCACCACCAGGTAGGAGACGGCGGCGGTCATGGTGAGACCGTCAGCCATGCCTTCTACAAGGCCGGCCAGTGTGGCCAGCCCGGCTCCCAGAGCGAGACCGGCGGCGACACCGAGCACCAGCTGGTAGGACTGGGTTGCTCCGAGGGCTCCCAGCCCGGCGGCGGCCACGGCAGCGGTCACAACCAGGAACGTCGCGTCGGGAAGTATCAACCCGACCCCGATCAGGGCCAGGGTGAGGCAGCCGTGGATCATGGCGGCCGGTACCCGGGCGTGGCGAATGTGGGTCCACAGGTCGGCGTTCGTCGAGGCCCGAACAGCCAACCCCACGCCCAATGCGGCCACACCCGCCATCGCCGCCGCGATTACGCCGTAGTTGGTCTGGGTTGTCCACTCCGACGACAGCGGGTTCGGCGCATCCCCGGCCCAGAAGGCCGAGGTGATCGCCCACCACAAGGTCGGAAGGCCGAACGCCCCGAGAAGATCCATTTGCGGTTGCAGTCGACGCTGTTCGCCCTGAGCTCTATCGTCCAGCGGCGGGCGGTTGCCCATCGGGTGATTCAGCAACAACGGGGTGGCCATTACGACCACGATGAGGGTCAACAGAAGCTGGACAAGCCATGGGAACCCCGTAGCCGAGACGCTGGAGTCACCGATGACCAGCGGCAGCAACAACGCCGACAGCCCAACCGTCGAGGTGCGGACCGCCGCCCAGGAGGTCGGGCGGGCGACAGCGGTGGCGGCCACGACAACAGCCAGAACCCAGACTGTGCTCCACACCAGGTCATAGCGCTGATCGGCTTGCAACCAGAGAGGATTCAACAGCACTTGGGCGAAAGCCAACGCCGCTACCGAAGCCCGCTCGACCCGCCGGGCTAGGAACAGCCCGAACCCGGCAACAGCTATCGATGCCAGCAAAGCCGGCGTGACGTCGATCAAGTTGAGCCAACGATTGGCCGCGCCGACGCTAACGGCCAGCACCATTACCGAGCCTACGGCGGCGGCTTGGCTCCAGCGGGGCCGGGTCTTGCGCCAATCCACTGCGGTCCAGGCCAGCGCCAGGCCGATGGCGATGGCGAGCAGAAGTTGGTGGATTGGCTGCACCCAGCCGCGGCTGATTGCTGTGTTGACCAGGAAGGCACTGGCGGCCACCACCAAGCCGACACCGGTCCACTTCAGCAGGCTTTCGGTACCGACGCTGTCCCAATTCTTCGTATCCGGCCTCCGCCGCCCCTCGCCCGTCGACTGCAACGGAGGAGGTGGTGGGGGAGGTGGTGGAGGTTGCGGGCCTGCAGGCTGTGATGGTTCGAGCGCGGTGGCGATCTCATCGAGCCGCTGCTCGATGCCGTCCAACCGGCCTTCCATGGCTTGTCGCCACCGATCGGTGGTGGCGTCGTCGAGAGGACCTGATTCATCCATGAGATCATCATCAGGCCGAGCCGGTCTTGCTGGAATGCGGGAAAGCCCCCAAAGCGCTCTGGGGGTTGTTGGTAGACCCGGAGGTTGTCGGTCCAGCCCGCTAGTAGTACCAGGGGAAGGGGGACCAGTCGGGGTCCCGTTTCTCCAGGAATGAGTCCCGACCCTCTACGGCTTCGTCGGTCATGTAAGCCAGGCGGGTTGATTCCCCGGCGAACACCTGCTGGCCGATAAGGCCGTCGTCGATCAGGTTGAGCGCGAACTTACTCATCCGCTGGGCGGTCGGGCTCTTGGAACAGATCTCCCGAGCCCACTGTAACGCCTGGTCTTCCAGCTCGGCGTGAGGGTAGACGGCGTTGACGACACCCTGTGCCTTGGCTTCTTCGGCGCTGTAGGTGCGACCGAGGAAGAAGATCTCCCGGGCGACCTTCTGGCCCACTTGGCGGGCCAGGTAGGCCGAGCCGAAGCCTCCGTCGAATGAGGCCACGTCGGTGTCGGTCTGTTTGAACTTGGCGTGTTCGGCGCTGGCCAGCGTGAGGTCGGACACCACGTGCAGGCTGTGCCCACCGCCGGCGGCCCAACCGGTGACAACGCAGATGACCACTTTGGGCATGAACCGGATCAGCCGCTGGACCTCGAGAATGTGCAGCCGCCCGCTGCGAGCCGGATCGATGGCTTCAGCCCCCTCCTGGTTTCCCTCTGTGTATCTGTAACCGTCTTTGCCTCTGATGCGCTGGTCGCCGCCGGAGCAGAAGGCCCAGCCGCCGTCTTTGGCGCTCGGGCCGTTGCCGGTCAGCAGTACGCAGCCGACATCGCTGGTTTGGCGGGCGTGGTCGAGGGCCCGGTACAGCTCGTCAACGGTGTGGGGGCGGAAGGCGTTGCG
>JAHDFR010000162.1:0-1642 GCA_020628065.1 Acidimicrobiales bacterium | reverse complement strand
CCGGCGCTGTCAGGCGCCATCCTGAACCACCATCGGGCGGCTGGGGCTTCGACGTCCCCGGCAGCCCAGGCGAAGACGGTGTTGGGCTCGTGTTCGATGAGCGTGCAGGTGACTTCCCACTCGCCGATGTCGTCTCTCTTGTTGCGTCCCTTGAACCGTGAACCCACGGTGGGATTGTCTCCGTCGTCGATCCATTCGGTGGCCTGCAACTCACGGGAGAACCGAACCGGAGTCCCGATGTCGGACACCAGTGCCCACACCTGGTCGGCGGTGGCGTTGATAGTGGTAGTGACTTCGGTTGTTGGCCCGTCCTCATAGCGCATGGCCTGAGTATAGGAATGGCGTCCGACTGCCAGTGTGTTTGCTGCCCTAGCGGCTGTTGCCTTCTTCGATTTGTTCGCGGACGCTCTCGATTGATCGTTTCCGGGACCTCGGCTTCCTCCTGGCGGAAGTGGCCGACGCCGGTTTCGGCCACTGTGGCCTCCGGGAAGAGTTCCATCATTTCGTCCAGGCGGTCTGCCAGCAGTGAATCGTTTGTACCCCACACGATTTCAACCGGCATGTCCAGTGAGCGGGCATAGTCCTCGGTTGTCCTGGCTTGTTCGGCCGTTAGGTGGTCGAGGCTGTCAGCACAGCGTTGAGAATCACAGCTCCCTCGATCAGTTCGGGTGACCGCCTACCAGGACAGGACCGACCGCGACATTCCGCTCGTCATCTGTGAGCCGGCCAGCTAACCAAGGGCACCCCCAATCGGCGCGTCGCGTCAACCTGTGTCTCGCACTAACTACTTGGTAAGGCAGAGGGTGTCGCTCACCAACTGTTTGGTAAAGGGCAGAATGGACGATGTGAACAGTGAGACCCGGGTAGCGACCTCAGAGCTGCAGAGCTGGCGCCACGACTTTCATCGGTCCCCTGAGTTGGGCTTTGACGTTGGAGTCACGGCTGCCAAGGTGGCCGATCTGCTGGAGAGCTTTGGCCTTGATGAGGTTCATCGCGGCGTTGGTCAAACCGGTGTTGTCGGGGTGCTGTGCCGGGGTTCGGGTGACCGGGCCGTCGCCTTACGGGCCGACATGGACGCCCTGCCCATTCAGGAGTTCAATGTTTTCGAGCATCGGTCCACGGTTGACAACGTCTTCCACGGATGCGGTCACGATGGCCACACCGTGATGCTTCTCGGTGCCGCCCAGACTCTGGCCGCCGAAGGCGGCTTTGACGGCACGGTGGTGTTCATCTTCCAACCCAACGAGGAGAACGGCCTTGGCGCCACGGCCATGATCGACGACGGTCTGTTCGATCGGTTCCCGGTGTCGGCGGTGTATGGGCTCCACAACAAACCGGGGATGCCGGCCGGGAGTTTCGCCACCTGCCCCGGCGCCATGATGAGTTCAGAAGATCTGTTCGAAATCACCATTCACGGACGGGGCGGCCATGCCTCCACGCCGGAGGCCCACATAGACCCCGTCGTCATTGCCGCCGAAGTCATTGGTGGGCTGCAGACCATTGTGTCCCGATCCGTTCCGGCCTCTGAGGTCGCCGTGGTGTCCGTCACCGAAATTTTGACCGACGGGGCCCGAAACATCGTCCCTTCGACCGTCACTATCAAAGGCGACTGTCGAACGTTTGATTCAGAAGTTCAGCGCAC
>JAHDFR010000396.1 GCA_020628065.1 Acidimicrobiales bacterium | reverse complement strand
CGGCTTCGGACCATCGATGTGGGTGGTCGCCCAGAACAGCGTCCGCCAACTGGTCACGCCCCTGGCAACGCTCGGCCGAGTGAACGCCGTGATCCAAACCGCGATCTACGGCGTTCGCCCGCTCGGCGCACTGCTGGGCGGCGTCATCGTCAGCGAAACGAGCCCGAGCACCGGTCTGATCGTGGCCGCAGCAGCGTTCGTGGCATCAACGTACGCAACAGTCGCCAGCGAACTGCGAGACATCACGGATTATCGCGATCTCTCCGCACAGTCATCCGAAGCCTGATCCCAAAGCGCGCTGGTGGCGGCGACGATAGACGGTGGACATTTGAGTGAGCGCAGCCTGCGCTCGGTGCTCATGGGTTCGCCCTACCGGGCCCGAAGTCAGATGATCGATGCAAGCGCCGGATTCGGCTGGCCATAGCTGACGATCACAAGGTCGAGGTCGGCATCGCCGACGGCGTCGATCGCTCGGCGGATCGCATCGACGATCCACTCCATTCGATTGCCGAACACGCCACCGCCGACGAGCGTCAGAAACGCCGTGCGGTTGCCAGTGGCATCTGCATTGATCATCGCTGCTCGAAGTGTGGCCTCGTACGACGCCTCCAGCACAAGACGAGCCAATGGCTCCCATAGGTCGGGGGAGTGGGGTGAGTAGCCCACCGGAACTGCAGAGCAGTACGCCTGCGTCACCAGATGGCGAGACTCCGAGGTCGTCACCTCTGTGTCCCACTGCAGGCCGATTCGAAGCAATGAGCGCAGGTTGTCGAGCGCCGTCGGGTCAGCACCTGTGATCGTCTCGCCGATCTGCGCAAGCTGCTCCTCGCTGGGCAGGGCGTACCCGTTTCGCATCGGAATGTCGACGCCGAGGCCGTCCGCAAGATTGGAGAGGCAGTTGATCTGCCGTGTCTCGGTCTGACCGCGGGAGCCGTCGACGTCGATCAGATAGTTGCGTGCGATTGTCCCCGCGCCACAGCTGATCGCACAGATCGGACCCTGCGTCCGGTCGCTTTCGTACCGTGTGACTCCGGCCTCTGGAGTGACATTCGGGCTGATCATCTCCAGCGTGTTGAACTGCGACGCAACCTGAAACAAAGCGCCCGCGTTCAACACTCCACGATGAAGCGCACCCGCGTCGCCCACCAGTTCTTCGGCGTGGACCCGTCCGCTGCGTTGGCTTTGGCTTGTTCTGGCTCGAAGCTCGGCAAGGGAAGCCGCCTCGAACCGGCCAGCTCGAAAGCGACGACCCGTCCAGGGAACCTCGATCCAGTCGCCGTCCACGACGAACCGCATGCCCACATGGTCGACCGCCGACTCGTCGAACCCCGTCAGCGTCTCGAACCAACTCATCCGTGAAGTATCGCATGGGTGCTTCCAACGCCGAACCGACAATCATGTAGCCCCCGACAGATTCCCCGAACTCAAAGCGATAAGTGCGTAGTGGGTGGGCAAGACGTGCTGCGCTCAAGAGACGGGAGAGTCATGAAGA
>JAHDFR010000016.1:42742-46774 GCA_020628065.1 Acidimicrobiales bacterium | reverse complement strand
AGCACGCCGCCAGCGTTCGTCCTGAGCCAGGATCAAACTCTCCGTTAGAGAATCTGTCACTCACTTGGGAAAGTGTGTGACGTAGATCCGTGTTGCCAAGTCGTGAGTGCCAACCCACACTTGGCGGCCTCGTCGACGTCAATCGTCGAGGCCATGGCTTTTATTTTGGAATTGGTTGTCCGTCGTGGAGACGGACATTCCTTGTGACGGGGTATCTCTACTGACTCTCCGACCCGAGGGTCATAGAGTCATGGCTGTACAGATACTCCGCACACGCTGCGTACATTCCTCTCTTCCGTTTTCAAGGAGCTGGTGCAGACCGTGTCTGCCATCTGCCAAGCCGCTCGTCAAACTAGACGAATCCGGTTCGTGGAGGGCTTGGAGAACCGTGGCCTCAGAGCGGTTTACGGTGGGTGGGAGAAACTGTGTTTCTCTTGACCCCGTCCCGTTGAGGCGAAGATCTACGTTAACCACGGTCGCACAGGAGAACAACCTGAGCCACTGATTTTCCGTGGTTTTTTTTGCGTCAACAGCCGTGGACAGGCTATGGACGTCCCGGAGCCTGGTTTCTAGGGTCCGAAGTCGAGAAGGTAGGCCGACTTCTTGCCCTTCCACACGAGGCAGAACCTGTCATGGTGGAGGTCGCTGCGGCTGAGACTTGCGCCGTGCGTATCCACCTTTGTCCCATTGACCGACACACCGTTCTGCTTGATCAAACGCCCAGCCTCACCTTTCGAGCTGGCGATGCCGGCCTCGGCCAGTACCGACGCCAGGTTGTCGGACTCATCCAACATGTAGCGGGGCAACTCCGCCGACTCCAGCTCCTGGGCCAGGATCTCAAAGGTGGGCTCACTAAGGCTGGCGACGTCGGCGCCTCCGAAGAGAACCGCGGTCGCCTGCTCAGCCCCTTCCGCCGCTTGGTCACCATGAACAAGAGTCGTCAGCTCGGTTGCTAGCTTTCGCTGACCGTCACGACGATGAGGAGCCTCGGCATGAGATGCCACCACAGCTTCGACTTCGTCGATCGACATGAACGTGAGCTTCAAGAGAAGATGGTGGAGCTCATCGTCTTCGGTCTGAATCCAACTCTGATAGAAGCGGTACGGGCTCATATGATCGGAGTTGAGCCAGACGGTCTCTCCCCCGGCCGTTTTGCCGTACTTGGTTCCGTCCTTTCGAACCAGCAGCGGCCAGGTGAGACCGTGAGCCTTGCCACCGGTGCGACGACGGATCAGGTCGACACCAAGCGAGATGTTGCCCCACTGGTCCGAACCGCCGATCTGCAGTTCACAGCCCTCGTTCTCGTACAGCCAGGCAAAGTCATGGGCCTGAAGCAGCATGTAGGAGAACTCGGTGAACGAAATGCCCTCCTCACCCTCCATCCGATTGCGCACCGACTCTTTGGCCACCATCTGGTTGACAGTGACGTGCTTTCCGACGTCGCGGAGAAAGTCGAGCGTGGGCAGCCCGACGGTCCAGGCACGATTGTCGAGTAGTTTCGCCGGGTTCTCTTCCGCTTCGAAGTCGACGAACTGCTGAAGCGTCGGGATGATCTTGGACAAATTGTCCGCCAGGTCATCATCACTCAGCAGATTGCGTTCACTTGACTTGCCGGAAGGATCGCCGATCATGCCCGTCGCTCCGCCGGCCAACGGGATCGGCACATGGCCGGCCCGTTGAAGTCGAGCCAGCACAAGTAGGCCGACCAGATTGCCGACGTGCAGGCTCCGGGCGGTCGGATCGACACCGTAATAGACCGTGACCGGACTCTCTGAAAGTCGCTTTGCCAGCTCCTGCCTGTTCGTTGTGTCGGCGAGCAGGCCTCTGGCATCAAGATCATCGAGCAGCCCGGGGTCAATTGCCATAGGGCCAGCTTAGAAGCACCGCACCGTTGCGAGGACCAATTTGCCGGGAGACGATCCACCTGCATCGACAAGCGCGCCGACGGTGCCTGAAGTCGCACTCGAACGTAACCGCTGGTCACCAGCGGTGGCCATACACTTGTCAACACTATGGTCGGTCGAATCTTCAAGGCAATCGCCGTACTCGTCATGATCGCCAGCTTCGGGGTGTGGGGCTACGCCTTCTCCGGTTTGGCCGATCGCGATTCGCCGGATCTTATGGATGACCTGGCCTGGGCCGAAGATGCCGAGGTTCTCTGCGCCCAGGCGACGTTGGATGTCGAGGCCATGCCCTCGGCCGTTGATGCCGAAACCCCCGTCGAGCGGGCGTCGCAAATTCAGGCCGCCAATGCCCGCTACCGGGTGATGCTGGCAGAGATGGGCGACCTGGCCCCGACAACCGACCGAGACGCCGAGATGGTCTCGGAGTGGCGATCGGATTGGGAGCTGTTCCTGCAGGACCGCGAGCGGTACGCCGAGGCCATCCAGGTCGACCCGGCCGCACCATTCACCGTGACCAACACCGGGGGCGGCGAGCGCCTCTACCGCAGAATCTCCCGATTCGCCGTGACCAACTTCATGGCGTCCTGTGTCGCTCCCGAGGACGTCTAGTCTCCGACAGCCAAGATCCTGGCTGCAAGCGCCAGATCCGGTTTACGACGTGCTCAAGCGTTCGGGCCGGATGTTGTCTTCGTTCGGGGTGTGTCGCCGTGGCCTGGCCACGGCTTCGCCCGAACGATTTGCATCGCCCGGGAGGCGACGGCACTCACCTCTTCGTCCACCCCGCCGCCGACAGCCAGCTCAGAGCCGGATTCGGCAAACCATCGAGCGTCAAAAACCTCGCCCTCGGCTGGAACCAGTTGCTGATCACGGTCGGCGACGACCACAAACCGAAGATCAAGGTGCAAGTGCTCGGGCTCACCCGGGCGGGCAGGAATGACATGAACATCAATATCGAACGCCGGGAGGAGCAAGGTGACCTCTTCGAGTCCCGTTTCCTCCCGTACCTCGGCCAAGGCAACCAACGCCAGGTTCCCCTGGCCGTCTGCATGCCCGCCAGGCTGTAGCCAACGCTCCAGCTTGCGATGATGAATGAGCAGCACCGACTCACCGGCACGGTCGACGACGAAGGCTGATCCGGTCAGGTGGCCGCTGAGGCAGGTTCGGTGCAACGCATCCGAGTGTTCTTGACAAAATTCGAGTACCCGCTGGCGCTCGTCTGCCCGGTCCGGGTCGAGGATGGCCGACTCGATGAGGCCGAGAGCGGTATCAAGATCATCAAGTGCCGGTGCGAGCCCTACACCCTTATCGGCTCGATCATCCGACTCGACGTCGTCGGTCCAGAACACGCATTCGGTTAGTTTGCTCATGTTGTTCCCCACCTGACCAGACGTGATGCTACAGCCATCCCGTCACTGTAGGTTGCCGCCACAAGTCCCCGACGGCCGCCTATCGAAAGGGTCGAGACAAATGTGGGCTGTCCAAGCCGAATCGCAGCGGTCGATCCACCGCCACCGAAATTCCGATCCTGGGTCCCACCAGCACTGCTGGCCGGTCGAGTGCGAAGTCCTTCTGGCCCTCAGGCGGTTCCAACCGAACCGGAGACGACCGATCAAAGAGATTCAGTCCGTAGTGGGCGTCGCTGATACCAAGCGCCGCACACAGCTTGCCCGGCCCGGAACAAAGATCGCGGGCGGCTCGCGCCTTGGGTCGGCGCGGCCACATCGACTCCAGCCCCACCGTCGGTTCCAACGCCCGTATCAGCACTGCCCCGGCTACACCCTCCGGGCCGCACACCACGTTGGCACACCAGTGAATGCCGTAGCTGCGGTAGACATACAGCGAACCGGCCGGGCCGAACATCACAGCGTTGCGAGGCGTAGGTCCGTTGGCAGCGTGACTGGCCGGATCCAGTTCACCTTCGTAGGCTTCTGTTTCAACAATTCGACCGGCCACGATCTCATTCGCCTGGTCCGCCGGCTCGACCGTCAACGTCCAGCCGAGCAACCCCCGTCCGGCTTCAGCCGGCGTGGCCTCGGTCAGCCACTCGGCGAAACCTCCACCCTCGGGGCCCGGTGCGGGGGCACTCATGCCTTGCCTACTGTCATCAGCCGACGACCATCAATCAACG
>JAHDFR010000016.1:34426-42642 GCA_020628065.1 Acidimicrobiales bacterium | reverse complement strand
GGACAGAGAATCCATGGAGCGCTGCAATCGCTCGAGCTGCGGGGCCAACGTAGCCAGTCCGGCGCCACCGGGACTTGCCCGTCGGGAAAGGGCGATCCCGGGCGCAAACAGAGACCGGATGTCAGGGCCAAAGCTCTCGTGAGAAGCTGCCAGGTCGGCCAACGACCGGCCTGAGCTGAGCGAGTCCCGCACCAACGCTCCAACGACGGCATGGGCCTGTCTGAACGGAACGCCGTCCCTGACCAATATCTCCGCCAGATCGGTAGCCAATGCCAACGGGTCGTCGGCTGCCGCCGCCATGGTGTCTACGTTGAACGTTATGGTCTCCATCATTCCAGTGAGGGCTATCAAACCCAGACGTGTCTGATCGACAGAGTCGAATAACGGCTCCTTGTCCTCCTGTAGGTCACGGTTGTACGACAACGGGAGACCTTTGAGGGTGGCCAGAAACCCGGTGGCGTTCCCGATCAATCGCCCGGACTTTCCTCGAATCAACTCGGCGATGTCGGGATTCTTCTTCTGCGGCATCATTGAACTTCCGGTGGCGTACCGGTCATCAAGCGACACAAAACCAAACTCTTGAGAAGCCCAAAGCACAAGCTCTTCACCGATACGGCTGAGGTGCACACCAAGTAGCGAAAGCGCAAACAACGACTCGGCCACGTAGTCACGGTCGCTGGTGACATCCATCGAGTTTGCGAACGTCGACCCGAAGCTCAACTCGGCGGCTGCCACGTCAGGTACCAATGGAAGAGAACTGCCGGCCAAGGCTCCCGCACCGAGCGGTGACACGTCGAGGCGCGCCACACAGTCGAGCAACCGCTCGGCATCACGGCCAAGCGCCCAGGCGTGAGCGGCGAGGTGGTGACCCAACGGCACGGGCTGGGCCCGTTGCAGGTGTGTGTAGCCGGGCAGATAGGCGTCGCCCACCTCCTCGATTCGACCCACAAGTGTCACCTGGAGTCGCTCGATGAGATCGACCACGTCAAGCAGTGTCTCCTTCGTCCAGAGCCTGAACGCAGTGGTCACCTGATCATTCCGGCTACGTCCGGTGTGCAACTTGCCGCCGACGACCGGCTCCAGCTCGGTGACTCTTCGCTCAATCGCCGTGTGAATGTCCTCGTCGGTTGACACGAACTCCAACGAACCGGCGGCCAACTCTCGACCGACCTGATCGAGTGCGACGAGTATTTTCGACGCCTCGGCCTCGGTCAGCAACCCGGCAGCGGCCAAACCGGTGACATGAGCCTTCGAACCTCGCACGTCGCAAGGTCCCAGACGCCTGTCGAACGGCAGGCTGACCGTATAGAGAAGCAGGGCCTCATCTGGACCGGCGTCGAAGCGGCCGTGCCAGAGAGTGTTGGTGTCGCCTATCGGCTCGTCGTCCTGGCCGGTCATTGGCCGCCACCAACAGCACTTGGGCCACGCTTGGCTGAAAGAGTGCGTAGTCGCAGGGCGTTCAGCTTGATGAAGCCCTCGGCGTCAGCTTGATCGTAAGCGCCGTCATCGTCTTCAAACGTGGCGATATTGGCGTCGAACAACGAATCATCCGACCGTCTTCCAACCACATCGATATTGCCCTTGTACAGCTTGATGCGAACCGTTCCGTTGACCGCCTGCTGGCTCCAGTCAATGGCAGTCTGCAGCATCTGTCGCTCAGGGCTCCACCAGTACCCGTTGTAGATCAACGTTGCGTAACGGGGCATCAGCTCATCTTTCAAGTGAGCGACCTCACGGTCCAAAGTGATCGACTCGATAGCCCGGTGCCCCTTCATCATGATCGAGCCGCCCGGAGTTTCATAGGCTCCTCGGCTCTTGATTCCGACATAGCGATTCTCGGCGATGTCGATGCGTCCAACACCGTTGGCACCGCCGATCTCGTTCAGCTTTAGCAGTACCTGAGCCGGGGTCATAGCCTCGCCGTCGATAGCGACAATGTCGCCGGCGGCGTACTCCAACTCAATGAACGTCGCTTCGTTGGGTGCCTCCTCCGGCGACACCGACCATCGCCACATCTCGGCTGGTGGTTCCGTCCAGGGATCTTCCAGCGGGCCGCCCTCATAGGAAATGTGCAACATGTTGGCGTCCATCGAGAACGGAGACTTCGCCCCCCTCGACATTTCGATGGGGATCTGGCGTTCGGCAGCGTAGGCCAGAAGCCGTTCGCGGCTCATAAGATCCCATTCCCGCCACGGGGCGATGATCTTGATGTCCGGATTGAGAGCATAGGCGCCCAACTCGAACCGAACCTGGTCGTTACCCTTGCCCGTCGCTCCGTGGCTGATGGCATCGGCGTCCTGCTCAGCCGCTATCTCCACCAGACGCTTGGCGATAAGCGGACGGGCGATGGAAGTGCCGAGCAGGTACTCGCCCTCGTAGATGGTGTTGGCCCGAAACATCGGAAAGACGAAATCTCTAACGAACTCCTCGCGGAGGTCGTCGATGTAAATGGACGACTCGGGAACGCCCATGGCGAGCGCCTTGGATCGGGCCGGCTCCAGCTCCTCTCCCTGACCGAGGTCGGCGGTGAACGTCACCACTTCGCACCCATAGGTCTCCTGCAGCCACTTCAGGATGACCGAAGTGTCCAAACCGCCCGAATAGGCGAGAACGACCTTCTTCACGTCGGCATGATCTGACATCTTGATTTCCTACTCTCTGACGGTTACAGCTCGTTGGCGATTAGCAGCTCGATGGCGGACGGATCGAGCTCAACTGAGATCTGCCATCTCAGCCAGGCTGAGCTCTAGCCGGGCCCCACGACCTTCCTCGGCGATGGCCAGCACCGTGTCGTCGCCGGCCACGGTGCCTAAGAGGTGTTCCAACCCGGATCGGTCAAGGGCCGAGCCGACCACGTGGGCCACACCGGGTGGAGTGCGCAGTACAACCAAATCTCCGGAGCGAGACAGCTCGGCCAGCCACTCCCCCAGCACTCGGCGAAGATGACCTTCGGGAGCCATCTGCTCGCTCGGCAACTCGGGGATGGCATAGATGGTGGCTCCGCCGGCGATTCGCACCTTGACGGCGCCGAGCTCATCGAGATCCCTGGAGACCGTCGCTTGGGTGGCCTCGATTCCGTCGCCGGCCAGGGCATCGACCAGCTGAGCCTGGCTGGTGATCGACTGAGCCGACAGCAGGCGCTGGATGTGGTGATGGCGTTGGCGTTTATTGGTTGCCATGAACGTTGCGACCGAACCTACGTCTAGGCCTGCGCGCTCGGCTGGTCTATCAGCCAGGCCAAAGCAGCCCGCGCCGCATGCAACCGGTTCGCCGCCTGCACCCAGATGCGGCTCTGCTTGCCGTCCAACACCTCGTCACTGACCTCCTCACCCCTGTGGGCTGGAAGGCAGTGCATGAACACGGCCCGGTCGTTTCGGCTCATGAGACGCTCGTCGACCTGAAAGCCCTCAAACCCTTTCAAACGTTCCGCTCTACCGTCCTCTTGGCCCATCGAAACCCACGTGTCGGTGTACACGACATCAGCGTCGGTGATCTCGTTTGTCCGATCGATGTACATCGGTTCGAAACCGGCCAATCGGATTCGGTCCAGATCGTTTTCGGAGAAACGGTACGCCGAAGGCGCAGCGAACGACATCGATCCCCCCACTGCGGCCACGGCCAACGCCAGCGACCGGGCGACATTGTTGCAGTCACCGACGTACACGATGTTCAGCTCGTCCACGGGGCCCCTCTCGCTCTGCATCGTCAGCAAGTCGGCGATGGCCTGCAGAGGGTGGGCCTGATCTGACAACAAGTTGACTACCGGGATCGAGTTGGATGCTTTCAGCTTCTCCAAGATGTCGTGTTCGTAGACACGGGCGAACAGGGCTTCGTGGTAGCAACCCAGCGTGCGAGCCACGTCGTCGGCAGACTCGCGGTGGCCGATGCCCAACTCCTCCCGAGTGATGTAGACCGGGTGCCCACCGAGCTGGACGACGGCCATCTCCGTCGAATTTCTGGTTCGAGCCGAGGGCTTTTCGAAATAGCAGGCGACGCCCTTGCCCCGGAGTGGGGAGGCCAAGCGCTCCACCGGATGAGCAGCCAGATCGAGAATCTCCGCCAGCTCAGCTGCAGTCAGATCATCAATGTCAAGAAGATGACGCACCGGGTCACCCTGATTCGCTCGGAGCGACAACGGATTCGGCTACAGACTCGATGCAACCGGCCAGCTTGTTGACCGCTTCAGCCACGTGGCTCTCCTCGATTGTCAAAGGCGGAGCCAAACGGATGGCCGACGACGTCACGGCGTTGACCACCAGACCGTTCTTCAAACATTCGGCCGCCACCGGGCCGGCCTCGACGCCGTCCAGTTCGACCGCCAGCAGCAGGCCGAGGCCCCGGCAGTCAGCCACCTTCGGCAGTTTCCGCAGTGCTTCGGCCAAGGCCGCACCGGTCTCACGGGCTCGCCGAGGAGCATCAATGGCCTTCATGGTCGACAGCACCGCTCTGGCCGCCGCAGTGGCGAGCGGTTGGCCCCCGTATGTGGTGGCATGGTCCCCACGGGAGAAGGCAGCGGCAACCTCCGCCTTGGCCCAGCAGGCGCCAATGGGCACTCCATTGCCCAAAGCCTTGGCCATGGTTACAACGTCCGGACTGACGTCAAAGTGCTGAAAACCGAACCAACGTCCTGTACGGGCCAGGCCCGTCTGAACCTCATCGACCATGAACAAAATGTCGCGTTCGCGACACAACCGCTCGACCCCTTGGAAGTACTCGACGGTGGCCGGGTTGACTCCACCCTCACCTTGGACCGGCTCGAGGAGCACGGCTGCAACCGTGTCGTCAAGCGAGCGCTCAAGTTCTTCAAGATCGTTCCAGACAACGTGTCGGAAGCCCTCAGGGAGCGGTTGAAAGGCCTCCCACTTCTGTGGTTGACCGGTGGCGGCCAGTGTGGCCAGCGTCCGGCCGTGAAAGCTCTGGAAGGCGCATACGACCACGTGTCGACCATGCCCGCCGGCTCGTCGGGCCAACTTGATGGCCGCCTCGTTGGCTTCGGCGCCCGAATTGCAGAAAAAGACCTGGCCGCCGGCCGGCGTGCCATCGCCCACCGCCTGATCCAGCATTGTAGCTACGACACCGTTGTGTTCCGTGGCGTACAAATTGGAGACGTGCAGCAGTCGATGGGCTTGCTCGGCCACAGCAGCGGCGACAGCAGGGTGGCTGTGTCCCAGACTGGTTACGGCCAGGCCGGACAGGAAGTCCAGATAGACCTCACCGTGGGAGTCCCAAAGATACGGGCCCTCCCCTCTGACGAACTGCACCGCCGGAGGTCCGTAGTTCGGCATCAGCGGGCACCGCTCAAGATCGGCTTCCGGCGAGACGGCCGCCCGGTGGGCTTCGACTGGGGACAGCGTTTCGCTACTTGAGGTGGTCACGATTGCTCCTACTCCGGCGGGGGTGTCTGGGCGAGTTCATCATCCGACTCGTCAGGGGCGTCCGGGGTGATCATGGTACCGATCCCGGCGTCGGTGAACAGCTCAAGAAGCAGGGCATGTGGAAGCCGACCATCGAGCAGGTGAGCCGAGGCCGACCCGGCCTCCACTGCATGAATGCAAGACCGGACCTTGGGCACCATCCCACCGGAGATTTGACCATCGGCGATGCCTTTCTCCAACTCCCCGACGGTCGCTCGACTGATCAGGCTGTCCGGGCGATCAACATCAGCCAGCAGGCCGGGAACGTCAGTGAGGTACACCACCTTCTCTGCCCCCAGCGCGCCACCTAGAGCGCCGGCGACGGTATCGGCGTTGATGTTCAGAGCCTGGCCTGATCTATCGACTCCGATGGAGGAGACCACCGGGATGAGATCCTCAGCCAGAAGGCGTTGCACCATGGCCGGCTGGACCGACTCGACATCACCGACCAGGCCCAGGGCGACGTCTCGTTGTCGGGCCACAATCAGTCGGCCGTCCTCGCCGGACATACCGACGGCATAAGCACCGTGAACGTTGATGTGGCCGATGATGTCGCGTCCGACCTTTCCAACCAGCACCATCCGGGCCACTTCGAGCGTCTCGTCGTCGGTCACCCGAAGGCCGTCGCGGAACTCCGATTCTTTCCCCAGCCGCGCCAGAAGGTGCCCGATCTGGGGGCCGCCGCCGTGGACAACCACCGGCTTGAGCCCGACTGAGCGAAGCATCACGACATCCTCGGCGAAGGATCGCATCACATCGTCGTCCACGATGGCGTTGCCACCCAGCTTCACCACGATGATCGCACCCCGGAAACGCTGAAGATACGGCAACGCTTCCACCAATGCTCCGGCCCGCTGCTGGGGGGAGAAGGATGGAGCGGCTTGTGTCTGTGCCGACGGATCTACCGGCGCGTCCGGCATCACGGGTACATCCCGACTTTGGACAGCCCGGTTGTCTCCGGCAGCCCCAATGCCAGGTTGGCGCATTGAACGGCCATTCCCGAGGCGCCTTTCACCAGGTTGTCGAGCACTCCAATACCCAGAACCCGGTTGGTCCTCGGGTCGACTCGAGCCGTCAGGTGGACCGAATTGGAACCTTGCACGGACTTGGTCGAGGGGCTGCGCTCATCGACCAAAACAAACGGAGAGTCGGCGTAAAACTCGCTCAGGATGGCCAGTACATCTTCGGTGCTGCAAGAACGCGTGAGGCGACCATAGCAGGAGGCGAGAATTCCCCTGTTCATGGGCACAAGGTGGGGGGTGAACAACACGGTCGCCGGACCGGTACCCACGTCGGTGAGCGTCTGCTCGATCTCGGGGGTGTGGCGATGGTTGAGCAAACCGTACGCAGTGGCGTTTTCGTCGACGGTACAGAACGTGGTGTTGGTCTTGGGCGGACGACCGGCCCCGCTCACCCCCGTGATGAGGTTGATGACTATGTCGTCAGTCTCGATTAGCCCCGACGCCACCAGAGGGGCCAAGGTCAAACTGGAGGCGGCGGCGTTGCACCCTGTGGCGGCCACCAGCTCTGCGCCGGGCAACGTCGCCCGGTACAGCTCAGGGAGCCCGTACACTGCGCCAGCCAGCAACTCGGGATTGGTGTGCTCGGCGCCGTACCACACAGGGTAAAGATCGGGGTCCTTCAGTCGAAAGTCCGAGCCCATGTCGATGATCAGCCCGACCCGGCCGATCAGCTCGGGAACAACGTCCATACTCAGTCCGTGAGGAAGCCCGATGAAGACGACGTCGAGGCCGTCAAACAGCTCAACCGAATACTCGTCATAGACTCTGTCGCCGACTACCGGCGCCAGATTGGGATAGAGATCGGCGATTGGCTGGCCGGCTTGAGACGAGCCGGATGCCGCCTCAACGGTGATGGCCGGATGCACATCGAGCAGTCGAAACAGCTCGGCTCCGGTATACCCGGATGCGCCGACGATGCCGGCTCGAATGGAACCGGATTCCATAACTGTCATGCCTGACAGACTAGCTGGCCTTCATTCATCACACTACATAAATATTCACAGTTCTGGTCGGGCCCTCCAACCCGCCCAGTCGCCAAGAGTGATCGGAGACAACATCGCCAGGGCCGCAACCGGTAGGCCGGCTTTATACTTGGTTACCCGTGGGGAGTACTCAACGGACCAAGATCATCGGCCTCTGCGGCGGCAGCGGCTCAGGCAAGTCGACACTGGCGGCCGAGCTGGCCAGGCTTCTACCCGATTCGCAAGTGCTCTGCTTCGACTCCTACTACCGGGATCTCGGCCACCTGACATTGGCAGAACGGGCCCAGGTGAACTTCGACTCGCCGGAATCGTTGGATGCCGAACTTCTGATTGATCACCTGGTGGCTTTGGCCCAGGGCAAGTCGGTGGCCGTTCCGGTCTATGACTTCGCCACCCACACCAGATCGGACGACGTGATCATGGTCGACGCCCGTCGTCACATCATTCTGGAAGGGATCCTACTGTTCGCTTTTCCCGAGATACGAAGGCTGCTCGACGTTCGGGTGTTCCTCGACTGCCCTACGGCGCTTCGGTTGGCTCGGCGGGTAGAACGCGACGTAGAGGAACGAGGTCGAACCGAGCAGTCTGTGGTGGAGCAGTGGAATACGACCGTTGAACCGATGCACCGCCTTCATGTCGAACCCAACGCCAACCACGCCCACATCATCACCCAACACGGCCCGCCGGCAACCGCCGTGGCCCGCCAGATCTACCGACAGATCCGTCACCTCGACCATCATCCCGTCGAGACAGGTTGACCCCAACCCCGGTCGCCAGCCTGTCGAGACAGGTTGACC
>JAHDFR010000016.1:23825-34326 GCA_020628065.1 Acidimicrobiales bacterium | reverse complement strand
ACCCCGGCCGCCAGCCCGTCGAAACGGTCGACCGAACCCACAGGCCTGCGGAATCGCCAGTCGACGGTCTACTCTTCCTACATGAAGATCGGTGAGCTGGCCCACGAGTGCGGTGTCTCAACCAAGACGATCCGCTACTACGAGTCCATCGGGCTGATCTCCGCCCCCGAACGGGCAACCAACGGCTACCGCCAATATGGCAGCCAGGCGATCGAGCGAATAGGTTTCATTCGCAGCGCCCAGAACACCGGTCTCAGCCTGACCGAGATCGGCTCCATCCTGGAACTCAAAGATCTGGGGCAACGGTCATGTGAGCACACCAGGGAGCTGCTCAAACGCCACCTGGAAGAGCTCGACGACCAAATCAATCATCTGGTGGAAACCAGGCAGCAGCTCCGACGAATGGCTGAACGAGCGGCCTCGCTGGACCCGGGAGCCTGCACCGATCCCAACAGGTGTCAGGTCATCGGTAACGACACCGGATCCTGAGCCGGTTGAGTGGCGTTTTGGGACGGCGCAGAGCCGACCCATCGAGGAAGCACTACTGACACCTGCCCCCCTCGGCCGGGGCTAATCGAGATCCGTCCGTCATGGGCGGCGACAATGCTTTTAGCGATGGCCAGTCCGAGGCCACTGCCTCCGTGCGATCGATTTCGGCTCTCCTCCGCCCGGGAGAACTGTTCAAACGCGCGCTCGACGAACTCAGGAGGAAAGCCCGGACCCTGATCAAGCACGTGAACAGTGACGGCCTGATCGCCGGCCTGAACCAACAAGCTGACTTCTGCTCCGTCCGGGCTGTATCGGATCGCATTGTCCAACAGGTTCCGAATCATCCGCCCCAAAGCAGCGGCGCTACCAACAACCGGGGCGGCCGCCGGCGTCCGGGGCACAATCTGAACAGACCGATGATCGGCAACGGGCTGTAGCGCTTCGGCTGCCTCGTCGACAAGCTCGGACAGGTCGAGCACCTCATGCTCGACCTCCGTACGGCCGGCATCAACCTGGGCTAGATAGAACAAATCGTCTACCAGCGTGGTCAACGCATCAATGTCACGAGACATGGAGTGGAGGTAGCGCTGAGGGTCCGGAGCCATCCCGTCACGGAGCGCCTCCACCGCAGCCTGCATGGCCGCCAACGGCGTGCGCAGGTCATGGCTGACACTGGACAGCAGGTAGCGCCTCTCAGCGTCGAGTCGGTGCCGTTCGGCATCGGTGCTGGCCCGCAAGCGCTCAACCATCTCCAACTGGTGGCCGAGGCTCTCGAGAGCGGACGATACCCGGCCGATTTCGTCAGATCGCCTAATGCCGAGCTGCACACCGTGATCCCCGGACTCGAAGCGGTTCAGCGCTCGCTCAACCTTGAGGACGTCTCGCCCCATCGGCCCGGTAGCCATCAGCACCAGAACCACCACCAGTGGAACCATGAGTGAGATGACGGACACAACTTTCTCCAGCGTGTCACCATCGACGATCATCAGCCAGGACAGTGCCACAGTCACCAGAGCACCGGTTCCCAACGAAACCAGCGAGATAACCAGGATCTGGGAACGCAGGGATGCCAGGTACTGGGCGAAGTGGCGGAGAAGGAAACCGGTGAGCAGTGTCAGAGCCAAAAGCCCAAGGGCTACCGCCGCCACCGTCTCGGGCAGAACCCGAGACGTCTCCAACAGCGCGTCGAAGGTCACGGCTCGAAGCGATAGCCGACGCCCCGGGCGGTGGTTATCCACCTTGGGGCCCCTGGATCGGCTTCCAACTTTTGGCGAATCCGACCGACGTGAACGGTCACCGTCGCCGGATCCTGGTACTCAGGAGCCGAGTCCCAAACGGCCTCAAGCAGCTGACGTCGGGTGAAGACCTGTCGCGGAGCCTGGGCCAGGCGGGCCAACAAGTCGAATTCTTTGGGCGTCAACTCAACCGGCTCGCCATCCACGAAGACCTCTCGGGTGCGTAGGTCGATGGCCAGCCCATCAAATCGAAGCTCTTCCGACGGTGTCGCCTCCGGTGCCCCCGGAACTGCCGTGACGGCGCGGCGAAGAACGGTTTTGACCCGAGCAGTGAGTTCCCGAGGTGAGAACGGCTTGACCACGTAGTCGTCGGCACCGAGCTCCAGACCTACAATTCGGTCCGTCTCATCGGCCCTTGCCGTCAGCATGATTACCGGTACGGCACTCCTTGATCGAAGCTGGCGTATGATCTCAAACCCATCGACGCCGGGAAGCATGACGTCAAGTACCACCAGATCGGGCAGGTGCGACTCCAACCACTGAACGGCGTCGTCGCCATTGTCGACCTCCACCACCTCGAATCCGTCCAACTGGAGGTAGCGGCAAACGACTTCGCGAACCATTGGCTCGTCGTCGACCACCAGGATGGTTTGCCGAACCTCACTGCCGTCAGGGCTGGACACGCCGGCTCCAACAGGGGGCCGGAGGCGGGACGGGCCTCCGGGAAACGGCTGGGTGGGCTGAGCGGGGTGAAGACCGGACATGGAAATCGTCATCGAAGCATTCCGTGCTGGGCGGCGGTAAGCGGAACCACCGGGGTTGCTGACGGCATCGATAGGCCACTGCTGGTGACTGGATACATGCAATTGTTAACACAGTCCCCGATTCCGGTCTTCCCCGCCTTTCAAAACAAACGATAAACACCGCACCGCGCCGGCGTTCAGCACGGCTGCTAAGGCAGGCGCTCGTCCACCATCCCGATCAGCGCAGCTCGGCTTTGTGGGCGGCAGCGACAGCATCGATGCAGGCCGTACGAACCTCGGCGACCTCGGTGTCGGTCAAGGTGCGGTCTGATGCCTGAAGTCGAAGACGATAGGCCAACGACCGGCGATCTTCGCCCAACTGCGTCGACCGGAAGGTGTCGAACAGCTCAGCCGACTGCAGCAGGCTACCGCCGGCCTTGACCATGGTGCGCAACACCGCCGAGGCCGGAATATCGTCGGCGACCACAAAGGCCAGGTCGATGTCGCTCGACGGGTAGAACGAAATCGTTTTGTAGCTGACGGCCTTTTCCAATGCCGGGACGAGGGGTGTCAGCTCAACCTCCAGCCAGCTCACCCGGCCGTGCACGCCGAATCGGTCCAGGACAGCTGGATCGACTTCGCCGACTGCACCAATGGTCGCACCCCGGAAGCTGATTGTTGCCGCCCTGGTCGGATGCAGACCCGGAACCTCGGCGTTGGTAATACCAACGCCGGTCAGGTTGAGTTCTCCGGTGAATCTGGTCAGCAACTGTGTTGCCGCCGCCGCGGCCGAACGGGAGGCATCATCAGTAGCTTCATCAAAGCCCGATGCGCAGGCGGCCAGAATCTCTTTCTCAACCGGGAGCTCGTCCTGCGACGGGTGAAAGACTCGGCCGAGCTCATAGAGCCGGACCGGACCGTTTCGATGCGACTGATTGTGCAGCACAGCCTTCAACAAACCTGGCAGCAGCGATGTGCGCAGCACTGACTCGTCGGCCACCAACGGATTCGACAGCCGCAACCCCACATCCTCGAGCCCAGCCCGTTCCAGGTCGTCCGGCGCCAGGAACGGCATCGGCATCGCCTCGCTATAGCCGGCACCAAGAATGGCGCGACGGACTCGGCGCCGGGCCTGTTGGGTTGGGCTCAGCCGACCAGCCTGGGTCGGGGTCGGGACCCTGAGCCCTGACTTGGAGTAGCCATGGTGACGGGCGATCTCTTCGATCACATCGATCTCGACCGCCGAATCGGGTCGCCACGAAGGAATGTCGACCGCCAGCACTGCGCCCCGCCCGTCGGCATCGGCCTCAACCTGTGGTGTAGTTGCGAAACCAATGGGGTCAAGCAGGGCGGACACGTCAGCCGGGCTCAGTTCGGTGTTCAGGAGTTCGTTGACCTTGTCGATACGAACCTCGGCGGCAGCGGAAGGTCGGAGCTGGCCCTCTTCCACCACTCGACCGGTGGCCACCGTCGCACCACACAATTCTTGAGCCAGCTGGCAGAACCGATCAAGCGCCAACTCGATGACGTACGGATCGCCGCCACGCTCGAACCGCATCGATGCCTCGGACCGCAGACCGAGACGCCGCGACGTCTTGGCCACGGTCATTCGATCCCAGACTGCCGCCTCAACCACAACTGAGGTTGTCTGGTCGCTGATCTCGGTGCTGGCGCCACCCATGACGCCGGCGAGGCCGATCGGTTCGTCGGCGGCGTTGACGATAAGCCCGTCATCAGGACCGACGGGGCGCTCCACATCGTCAAGCGTTACCAGGCTCTCGCCGTCGCGACCTCGACGGACGCCCAGGTGGCCGTCGGCAACCAAGGACAGGTCGTAGGTGTGATTCGGCTGACCCAACTCCAACATCACATAGTTGGAAATGTCGACGATCGAATTGATGGGCCGCATACCGGCAGCGGTCAGCCGGGACGCCATCCAGCCGGGTGACTCCCCCACCGTGATGTTGTCCAGCACCCGGAGACCGAACCGCTGACACAAATCGGGGTCGATGATGGAAGCCGAGCACCGATCGGCGGCCTTTGAATCGGATTCGATGACCGTCGGCTCGGGAATCTGAAAGGCAAGGCCCAGTCGTGCGGCCAAGTCACGGGCCACACCCATCACCGAGAGCGCATCAGGACGATTGCCTTCGATGTCGAGCTCGAACAAGACGTCGGTTGAAACACCAAGGGCCTCATTCAACGCCGCCCCCGTGGTGTTACCGGTGGCAAGCGCGGCCTCGTCCAGAAGGTAAATGCCGTCAGCGTCTTCAGCCACCTCAAGTTCGGCGGCCGAACACAGCATGCCGTTGGACCACTCTCCTCGCAGCTTCCGTCGGCTTATCTCAAGACCGCCCGGCATTGTTGTGCCAAGCGTGGCCAGGGGAACCAGATCTCCAACCGACATATTGAAGGCCCCACAGCAGATTTGGAGCGCCTCACCATCACCGGCATCGACGTCAACCAGTTGAATACGATCAGCCTCGGGGTGGGGGCGCAGATCCAGAACACGGGCCACCACGATTCCGTCCCACGAGTTGCCGGTCTCAGAAACCGACTCGACCACCATGCCCAGGTCGGTCATCGTTTCAGCCAGGACCGTTGGGTCCTGGTCGAATGGGGCGAACTCTTGAAGCCATGAGAGCAGTACGTTCATTGCGCTACCTGATTGGAATCTCTGTGGTCTGGGTGAAGCGTGGTCGTTAGAGGGGCGGACGGGATGCCGACATCACTGACCGAGATCGGTGATGTGAGGCACGGGGCGGGAGTTGATCGCCGCTCCCCCGCCGGTTTTTTAGAACTGTCGAAGGAAGCGAATGTCGTTGGTAAAGAACTCGCGCAGATCGCCAATCCCGAACTTCATCAGGGCCAAGCGGTCGATACCGAACCCGAAGGCGAAACCGGACCACTCTTCAGGGTCGATGCCTCCGGCCCGAAGAACATTTGGATGAACCATCCCGCAACCGCCGAGCTCAAGCCACGACCCATCAGGGCGCTGAACGTCGAACTCACCGGACGGCTCGGTGAAGGGGAAGTGGTTCGGGCGTAACCGGGAAGAGAAGCCCGACCCGAAGTAGCGCTCGGTGAACGCTTCCATGGTTCCGGCCAGGTCAGCCAGCGAAATGCCCTTGTCCACCACCAGACCTTCGATCTGATGGAACACCGGCATATGGGTGGCGTCAGCTGTGTCCCGACGAAACACCCGGCCGGGAGCAACAATGTAGATTGGGGGCTCCTGATCCAACATGGTGCGAATCTGGACGGGCGACGTGTGGGTCCGCAGAAGCGTGGCACCACTGTCACCGTGCTCGACGTAGATCGAGTCGAACCCATCGCGCGCCGGATGGCCAGGTGGGATGTTGAGGGCGTCGAAGTTGTGCCAGTCGGTCTCCACCTCAGGGCCTTCGGCGATTCGAAAGCCCATACCGACAAAAACGTCTTCCAGCTCTTCCCACGCCTGAGTAACGGCATGGGCGTGTCCGGTAACCGGCGATCCCATCAGCTCTGTTAGGTCCAGACGCTCGGCTTGGAGCTGTCCAGCCCGCTCGGCATCGCCGAGTTCTGATCGACGAGCCTCGATGGCGGCGGTAATACGATCTTTGGCCTCGTTGAGCGCCCGGCCAGCAGCCTTGCGATCCTCGACCGGAAGGGATCCAAGCTGGCGTTTGGCTCCGATGAGCGGCGCCGACTTGCCGAGGGCCGCAGTGGCCGCTTCGTCCAGCTGAATCATGTTGTCGGCCTTGGCCACGGCATCGAGGGCCGCAACCTCATGGGTTTTGATGTCGTCAATCATGGTGATCCAGAAACTTGATGATTCAGCTGCTGAGAACGGAGGCTATCACTGCAGGCCTGCAGTCGCTCGGCAAATAGCCCGCCAGTACATGTGCTTAGAAGTCTCGACCCGTCGCCGTCGACCGACGTTGACGTTGGGCCTCAAAAGCGAGGACCGCAGCGGCGGCAGCAACGTTCAATGACTCGACTTCACCCTCCATGGGTATGGCCACTTCGGCATCGGCCGCAGCCACCGCTTCAGCGGAGAGGCCGCGCGGCTCATTGCCGAGAAGCATCGCTGCTCGACCTAACTCCACCCGGTCGTAGGCCGCAGTGGCCGAAGGCACCGTGGCCACCACCGGACGGCCCTGGGCCCGGAACAGTTCAATCGCCTGTTCAAAGCGCATGGTCAAGACAGGCAGGCGAAGAACGCTGCCGGCGGACGCCCTCACGACTTTGGGATTCAGCCAGTCCACACATGGTGTGCACAGAATCACGCCTGCCGCCCCGGCGGCCTCAGCGGTACGAATCACCGTTCCGGCGTTTCCCGGATCCTGCAACTCGACGCCAACGAGCACAAACTGCTCCTCGGAGACATCAGCGGTAGACCAGGTCGGAACGGAGACAATGGCCGCCACCGGCTGGGGGTTGACCGCGTCAACCGCTCCCCGCATCACGCCGTCGGCCAGCAAGTGAACGTTGCTCCCGTCCTCAACCGCCCTTTCGGCGATGCCGGCTACCGGTTGTACCGCAGTAACAAACACCTCTTCGACGGCCAACGACGACCGCTGGGCTTCTTCTACCAGCTTGGGGCCCTCAACGACAAAGGCCCGCTCTTCGGAGCGGGCCTTTGATTGACGTGCAAGGCGTCGCAGCCTTTTCACGCTCCGATGCTGAGCACTTCGCTCCGGGCCCAGTCCGTCAAAACCGGACCAGGTGGACACCACCTAGGCGGCGTCGGCCGACTCGCCGGCCACCCGAACAAGCGCTGAAAATGCCTCTGCATCGTGTACAGCCAGGTCGGCCAGTGCCTTTCGATCCACCTCAACACCGGCGGCCTTCAGACCGGCAATAAACCGGCTGTAGGTCGTGCCGTTGGCCCGGCAGGCGGCGTTGATCCGCTGGATCCAAAGCTTGCGGAACTCGCCCTTGCGGGCACGACGGTCCCGAAAGGCGTAGTTGCCCGAGTGCATCACCTGTTCGTTGGCGGCCCGAACGCTGCGGCTCTTGTTGCCGTAGTAACCCTTGGCCTTGGCCAGGGTCGAGCGACGCCGCTTCTTCGAATGAACTGACCTCTTAACGCGTGCCATCGATTCTTCTCCTCAAATTCCTCAAAAACTCTCTACGTTGTCCGCTTACTACAGCTGGGATGTCCCGCTCAGCTGGACAACAACTTCTTGATTCTCGGCTCGTCGGCCGGTGTCAGGACCGACTCGCCGCTCAGGCGACGCTTGCGACGGCTCGACTTCTTCTCCAGGAAGTGATTCAGGTTCTTGCTCCGGCGAGTGACCTTGCCGGTGCCAGTGGTCTTGAAGCGCTTCTTGGCGCCCTTGTGGGTCTTCATTTTCGACATGGCTGTCTTCTCCTGTTGGGTTGGCGGCCACCGACATGTCGGTCAGACGCCGCCGGCGGCCGCGTCACACCAGCTCTGGATTAACACTGGGTGGGCGGCCGCCCTGATTCTCGATCAGATGTACGATCGGGTCGTATTTAGGGCGTTGTCGCAGTTTCGGTTTCCGGTGTCGATGCCGCTTCCGCCGGCTCGCCACCTTCAGTGGACTCGACCTGAGACTCCTGGCCTTCGAGGCGCTGACGCTCCTTCTCGGCCCGCATGGCCTCGGCCTTGCGGGCCTTTGCCTTCTTGGAGTCAGGACCAAGGACCATGGTCATGTTGCGGCCATCAAGTCTCGGGTAAGCCTCGATCGTGGCGTAGTCGTCGACTCGCTCGGCGATGTCGTCCAGGATCTTCTTACCCAGTTCAGGATGGGTGACCTCGCGGCCACGGAACATGATGGTGATCTTGACCTTGTGGCCTTCCTGGAGGAATTTCTCCACCTTCCGGGTCTTGGTCTCGAAGTCACCGACGCCGATCTTGGGCCGGTACTTCATTTCCTTGACCGTGATGTGGCTGGCCTTCTTCTTGGACTCCTTGGCTCGCTGTGCGGCCTCGTACTTGTATTTCCCGTAGTCCATGATCCGGCAAACCGGTGGCTTCGCCTTGTCGGCGACTTCAACCAGGTCCAGTTCCATTTCTCGTGCCAAGGACAGAGCCTCCGGGATCGGCTTGATACCAAGCTGATCGCCGGTTGGTCCGATGACACGAACTTCTCGAGCCCGAATCTTTTCGTTGATTCGGGGCTCAGGCGAAGCTGCTATTGTCCATCACCCTTCATGCGGTGTTCCTCTCGTTAGGGGATCTCGTACTGGTAGTGGCGGTTACGCCGCTCGTTGACGTGACTTGACTACAAACCCAGGCCTACATACAGCCCTGCGTCTATGCCTCGAAACGTTCTGATTCCCCATGATCACAGACGCAACGAGCCAAATGCTCGAGGCGCTGTGGTTCAGACCGTGGCTCACAATGGAGTGGCCAGGTGGGGCGTCAGCCCGCTTCGCTGCAGCCGCACTCGATTTCAGGTCCGGATTACGTTCCGAAAGCCGATTGCCGCTTGTCAAGATTGTCGGGTGGAATCATCAGCAAGCTGAAACTCCACTACTTAAGGGTATCAGACCAGTCGGTCGATCCCCGCCAACACAGTAATCAGCACAGCAATCGAATCAACACAGCAATCAAAACAGCAAGCCAATCGGGGCTACGACCGGCTCGAGCCGGCGACCGCCGCCACGTCAAGTCTTCGGCCGATAGATTCAAACCATGAGTTTGTGGACCCCAGATGGTGAGCACTCAGTACCTCGTGAACAATCGGGATCGTCCGTGCCCTCGGGCGGCCCTGCTGAAGACGAGGGCGACGCTCCGGAGCTGACACCAGAGCAGGAAGAGCAGGCTCGAGCGATGGCCCACGAGTTGGCCGAAGCCAGAGCCCGCCTGCTGGAAGCGCCGGCCAGCACGGTGGTGGTCAACCATGCACTTGGTATCTACGAACTAGCTGCAATTCATCTAACCGCCGAACAGCCCAAGCTCTCAGAGGCACAGTTGGCCATCGACGCTCTTGCAGCCCTGGTCGAAGGCCTCTCAGGTCGCCTGGGTGAGGCGGAAGCCAGCCTGGTCGATGCCCTCCATCATGTACGACTGGCCTTTGTCAGCCAGTCTCAGGCCACCGAGGGTTCCTGACATCAGCCGGCCGTCGGCCTCGGCGCGCTTGAATCTTCTATCCTCCCGGACACCAAATCGGCCATGTGTTCCGCCGGTCCCGGGCGCCGATGATGAAACCCCTGTTGCAACCGGACGCCAAGCTCGCCCAGCGCTGAGGCCTGGGCGGACGTTTCGACCCCTTCGGCCACAACCGCCATTCCGATACCTTCGGCCAGACGAACAATAGCCTCCACTATTCGCCGATCGACCGAGCCTGAGTCAACGCCTTCGACAAACACCCGATCCATCTTCAACGTCGACACCATGGACAAGCTCTGCAGCCGGACCAGAGACGCCTGGCTGGTTCCGAAGTCGTCCACCGCCAACTTCACCCCCAACATGTTGAGCTGTTGCAGGGACAACAGGGTCTCGTCCAGGTCGCCTTCGAGCGCCCGTTCGGCGAACTCGATCTCCAGCTGCTCCGACGCCAATCCGATCTCGTCGAGAATGGCGGCCAGGCTCTGAGCCAAGTTTCCGCCAACGAGCTGCTCGCGACCGATGTTCACGCTGACCACCACGGGCTTTCCCGACAGAACAGACCATTGGACGGCCTGCTGTCCGGCCTGACGGAGAACAAACTCGCCTATATCGTCCATGAGTTCGGACTCAGCCGCCACCGACAAAAACTCGGTCGGGTGCACCATTCCCCGCTTCGGGTGATGCCAACGAATAAGGGCCTCAAATCGGTCGGCGACGCCACGGACAACATCGACGACCGGCTGATAGTGAACCTCCAGCTCTCTTCGCTCCAGCGCTCCTCGTAGATCCTGTTCAAGCTCTATACGGGCAATGGCCGCCGCCCTGGCCGACGGGTCAAAGGCAGCCACCGGTTTACGTTGGGTGCGCCAGGCCACAGCCAGGGCACTCCGGGCGTTGCTGAGAAGCTGGCCGCTGTCTTCCACGTCGGATCCGGTGGCATAACCCACAGCACCGGAAACCGAGACCACATG